>JAGRPD010000091.1 GCA_020439875.1 Verrucomicrobiales bacterium | reverse complement strand
CTCCCTCAAATGATAAGACCGTGTCTTTCGATGGGTTTGCGGCTGCACCGTTGGGGTTACGGACAGGAGTGTCCGTTTCACTATTGGTGCCACTTCCTCCCGCCTGGCCGTAGGCGGCGGCGGTAACTTGGCCGGCGGGGTCGTAACGGAACAAGTCCGCGCTGCCATCCGCTTTGATGCGGGCGGTGCGGCGGTCGCGCTGATCGTAGAGGCTTTCTTCGCTTTCCAGGACTTCTCCATCAGGGGGAAGGTGCGCGATTTTGGACAGGCGGCCCACGGCGTCGTCGTCGTTGGCACGAGACTCTTTAGCTGATCAGATTTAGAACGAATCCGCACCTTCGAAACGTTCAAAAACTCCGTCAAAATCTTCATCGTGCAGGACAATCGGCTCACCGTTTTTATCGACGTACTTCATGATGATTTGAAGAACGAGTCGTTTGTCCGAGCGTGGTGTGATCAGGACCGTTTTTTCATTTTCTAACCGGATCTATTCACGAGAGTCGTGGTGATGGGGTCACAGCCCTGATGGGGCGGGATGGAGGAGGGTTTTGCAAGATTTGGCGGTGCCAATGAGCGGTGAGGCTCTTTCATCTGCCGGTTATCGCCTCATGCGGGCATGGCTCCGCCCCGGCCTTCCCCTACTTTGGCGGGGGGAGAACGCGCTGGGGCTGCTCAGCCGCTGGCCGCCGGGGCGCTGCTGACCCGCAGGGCTTGGGCCACCACTTGCGCTTGGCGCTGGCTGGCGGGGTGCTGTCTCGCCACGTGCACCTCCACCCGCGTCTTGAGCACGCGCACCCGCGCCGCGAGCTTGAAGAGCTTGATGCGCACTTCGCCAAACGTTGCCCGCGCCAAACTCAGCCCACTTTTTTGCCCTCGTGAATAATCCAGGCTAACGTGTTGATGTTGAAAATGGTGGGCAGAGCTGGATTCGAACCAGCGTAGGCGAAAGCCAGCAGATTTACAGTCTGCCCCCGTTGGCCGCTTGGGTATCTGCCCGTCATTCCCGTCTTCCGGGTGGGACCGGGATTAAAGACGGCTGCGTTGCCTTTGCAACCAGAAAATCGGCGAAGCGCTCAGCGCTTTAGCTGAAAAACTTGATGTCACCCACCTGCTCCCCCGCCATCCGCGCGTGCTGCTCATCGCTGCAGGCGGAGTTGATGGGGGCGTCGGGCTGGGCGTCGTTTTTTTGCAGCAGGCCATTCTCGATCATCCAGGCTTCCACTTCTTCCCCGCTGATGTCGGCCAGCATGGTGCCGTTCACTTCCACACAGGGGGACAGGGGCTGCCCGCTCTTTTGCTCCATCTCCCAGCGGAAGGCGGGGTTTTGAATGATGTCCTTTTCTTCAAAGGCCAGACCGTATTTGCGGAAAATGGCGCGGACGCCTTCACTCCAGCCGCAGTAGGTCTTGAGGTAGGCGGTGATTTGGGGGGCGGATTCGCTCATGGGTACAAAAAAGGGGAAGGTTGAACAAACGTTACGATTCCAGGTTACTCGCGGCTGCATCTTGCGCAACCCTTGGCTGCCCTCCCGGCTCCGCGACGTAGGGTGTGAACCGGGACTCCAGCCGCCGCGGTAGCACGCAGTGCAGATCGGCCACGCCTCGATCATAGCTCTCCTGCAATACCTTGCCCTCAGTGTGGGCGAGGTGCACCAGGTCCATCCGATCCAACGGAATCGCGACGTCCAGCCGCACGACGCGGTCGATCAGCAGCGTGTGCAGAGCGTGATGCAGGGCGTCAAAACCCTGCCCCGTCTTCACGGAGATGGGGATGGCATCGGGAAACTGGCGCTGCACCTCGGCGAGTGTCACGGGGTCCAGCAGGTCGATTTTGTTCAGCACGACGAGGGTTTGTTTGCCGCCCGCGCCCAGTTCCTCCAGCACGTCGGTGGTGGTGCGGAAAAAATCGGCCACATGATTTGAGCTGGCGTCGAGCACGTGGATGAGGAAGTCGGCCAAGACCGCTTCTTCGAGGGTGGCGCGGAAGGACTGGACCAGATCATGCGGCAGGTTGCGGATGAATCCCACGGTGTCGGTGAGCAGCAGGGCCTGACCATCAGGCAGCGTGTAGCGGCGGGTCGTGGTGTCTAGGGTGGCGAAGAGTTTGTCCTCAGCCAAGACGGCAGCGTCGGTCAGATGGTTGAGCAGAGAGGACTTGCCCGCGTTGGTGTAGCCGACGATGGCGGCGTGGGGCACGGGTACGCGGCTGCGTTCCTTGCGCATGGTGTCGCGCTGTTTTTTCACCTCCTCCAGCTCGCGGCGGACGCGGTCGAGTTGGCGATTGGCGAGACGTCGGTCCACCTCCAGCTGCTTTTCCCCTTCTCCCCGGGCGGCGGCAGCGCCGCCCCCACCGGAGCCACCCGAGGCTCCGCCTTGGCGATCGAGGTGCGCCCACATCCGCGTCAGGCGCGGGATGGAATACTCCAGGCGCGCCAGCTCTACCTGAAGACGTGCCTCCTTGGTGCGGGCGCGCATGTTGAAGATGTCCAGGATCACTTCATGCCGGTCGATGACGCAGAGATTCGCTTCCGCCTCCCAGGCGCGCTGCTGGGCGGGAGACAGTTCATTGTCAAAGATGATGCAATCGGCCTCCAGCTGGCGCGCCTGCTCGATGAATTCCCGCGTCTTGCCGGAACCCAAAAGATACCGCGGGCTCTGCTCCCGCACGAAGGCCAGCTCCGCGCCGACGATGCCGATGCCGAGAGTGGCCACGAGTTCCTTCAGCTCCTCCAGCAAGTCCTCCGCATCCTTCATCTCCCGGCGGTCAAAGCACGCTGCCACGAGGAAGGCACGCTCCACTTGGTTGGGCTTTTCACGGACATCAAACATGGCCGTACAGGGGCGGTCCCCCTGGCTTCTGGCAAGGGAAATGCGCGCTCCGCCCCTCCGATTTGGACTGACCCGATGCAATCTCGCACTTTTTTCCGGCAGGCGGGGTGGCTTGTGGTAAACTGCGTGCCTTCCTGCATGGCGGACTTTTTGACCCAGCACTGGCGTGATGGCGTGGAGATCCTGATCCTCGCTGCGATCGCCTATCAATTGTTCCTCTTTTTTCGCGCTACTCGCGGCGCGCGCATCCTCACGGGTCTGTTGGTCATCCTGCTGAGTCTGACGCTCATCTCCCGCCTGCTTGATCTCTCCGTGATCAGCTGGTTGCTGGAGCGGTTCTCGGTGTTTTTTGTCGTCGGTCTGGTGGTGATTTTTCAGCCGGAACTGCGCCGTTTGCTCGCTGAACTTGGCAGCCAGCGCCTGTTTTCCCTCAACCGCACCGAGGATCAGACCGTGGACGATCTGATCGACGCCATGCGCAAGCTCTCCGCCACCCGCTGCGGCGCGCTCTTCGCCATCAAGCGGGACATTGATCTGACGCCCTTTGCCGAGTCTGGAGTCTTGGTGGACGCCAAGCTCACGCCGGAACTCATCACCACGATTTTCCATCCCAAGACGACCCTGCACGATGGCGGGGTGATCCTGGACAAAGGCCGCATCCATGCCGCCAGTTGCGTCTTTCCCGTGAGTCAGCGGGAGGTGCGAGACCGCTCCATCGGCCTGCGGCACCGCGCAGGCCTCGGCATCACGGAGGAGACGGATGCGGTGGCGCTCGTCGTCTCGGAGGAAAGTGGTGCGCTCTCCATCTGCTTCAACAGCCAGCTCAAGCACGACCTCGAGCCCGAGGATCTGCGCGCTCAACTGCAACACGTGCTCGCCTTCGGCAGCTTCCCCCCCGAAGATCCACCCTCTCCCGCCTCCCGTGAAACCTCTCGCAAGTCTTAACGCCATCCTCCTGCGCAACTGGCGGGAAAAGATGGTGTCTCTCGCCATCGCCGTCCTCATTTGGTATCTCATCAAATCTCACGCCGTCGTTCGGCGCCCGATGATGTATGACATTCCCAACCTGCCCGTGTCGGGACAACTTTGACATCCCCCTTCTTTGGGTATAGTCCGCGCCTCCATGTCTGCAAAGCGAGAGTACTTCGGCACCGACGGCATCCGCAACGTCGCCAACCGTCACCCCATGTCCCCCGACTTCGTTTTGAAGATCGGTCAAGCCGCCGCTGTCGTGCTCGGAGGTGCCACGGGAGGGCAGGACAAACGACCCCGCTGCGTCATCGGGCGTGATACCCGTGCCTCGGGAGAGATGCTGGAGGCCGCACTGGCGGCGGGTCTCAACGCCGCTGGCGTCGATGCCCTGCTCGTCGGTGTCCTACCCACCCCCGCCGTAGCCTACCTCACTCAGCAGCTGGGGGCCGACTTTGGAGCCGTCGTTTCCGCCTCCCACAATCCTTTCGAAGACAACGGCATCAAATTTGTCCACGGAGACGGCTTCAAACTCACCGACTCCACGGAGACCGCGATCGAAAACATCCTGCTCGGACGGGGAGAAACGACGGTCCCCCATCCCGAAGGCCGAGGCATCGGCCGCATCCGCCGCATCCAGGATGGGCTGGATCGCTACGTCGCCCACGCCCTTTCCTCCATGGATGGTGTCCGCCTGGATGGCCTCCGTGTGGCCCTCGATGCCGCCCATGGGGCCGCCTCCATCTCCTCGGCCCAGGCCCTGACCGCGTTGGGTGCCGATTTGCAGGTGTTTCATGCCGAGCCCGATGGCTTCAACATCAACGCCGATTGCGGCTGCACCCATGGCGAGGAAATCGAGCGTCTCGTCCGCCAGACCCGCGCCCAGGCCGGCCTCTCGCACGATGGCGATGCCGACCGCATCCTCCTCTGCGATGAAGAGGCCAGCCTGCTGAGTGGAGATGAACTCCTCGCCATCGCCGCCGAATCCATGCTGCGCAAAGGCACGCTCAAACAAAACACCCTGGCCGTCACCGTGATGAGCAACTTCGGCCTGGATGAACTCGTCTCCGGCCTCGGCGGCCGCGTCATCCGCACCAATGTCGGGGATCGCTATGTCCTCGCCGCCATGCGGGAGCGCGGGCTAAACTTCGGCGGAGAGCAGAGTGGTCACGTGATCTTTGGAGACTGGGCCACCACCGGAGATGGCCTCATCGCCGGCCTCCAACTGCTGCGGGTGATGAAGGAAAAGGACGAACCACTGAGCAAGCTCCGCCTCTGCCTCAAGCAGTTCCCCCAGTCCACGAGAAACCTGCGCGTCTCCCGCCGAATTCCCATCGAGGAACTCGTGGACGCCCAAAAAATCATCCGCGAGACCGAAGCCAAACTCGGTGAATACGGCCGCGTCCTACTGCGCTACTCCGGCACGGAATCTCTCATCCGCCTGCTCCTAGAAGGCCGCGACGTCGAGTACCTCGAGAGTCAGGCCGACAAGATCGCCTCCGCCATTCTCAGCCAGATCGGCTGAGGCATCGCCGAGGTCATCAGAGCCGGTCCCTTCACGGGTTTTGCATCATCTGCGGCAGACGCATGCCCATCAGCTGGGCATTGTGAATCTGCACGATCTTCCAATCCCAGGGCCAGCGCCCCTTTTTGTGCCAATGGAAGATCCACGGCTCCTTCAGGTTGTTCACCTGATCGATCACCAACTGCGTGTACCCCGCTCCGGTGCCCTTGAGGTGCATCTTCACATTCACCTCTCCCAAATCCTTCACCGCCAGGCTGCGCGTCACCTCGTCTTCAATTTCCAAGGTGAAAAAAGGTTTCAACGCCTCCCGCGCGTTGGCAATGGCTCTTTCCCGATCCTGTCCCAGTTCATCGCCGTAGTCGGCGGTCATCCACTCCTTCACCTCATCCCAATCCCGCTGCTCCACCGCATCAAAAAACTCCTGCTGTGCATCCAGCACCTGCTGCTGCGGGGAACGCATGAAAATGGACACCAGCTGCCAAAGCGCCCAAACCGCCAAAAGCACGGCCACTCCAACCAGAATTTTTCTTTTCATGCAGTCATCGTGCAATGTCCCTACCCATCCCGCCAAGCCCAATCACCAGAACTTGAATCTGTCCCCCCAAAACAGAGCGACCGCGCCAGCCAGTGCCAGCGCGGTCGCCACAAGTTCAACACCAATCAGCGTTGGTTCGGATCCCGCGATCAGGCAGGAAGCCAACCGTCGCGATAAGCGGGGCGCGCCACGTATTGGTTCGGAGCTTCGGCGTTGGTGACCTTGGCCGAGGCCTTGTCCCAGACCACTTCTTGTTGAGCGCGAACGGCGAGATTGCCCAGCAAGACGAACTCCGTGAGCGGGCAGGAGTAGTCGAAGTTGGAACTCGGCTTGCCACCGTTGACGATGCAGTGCGCCCACTCGCCTTGCGGATTGTTCGGCATGGGGCTGCGGGCCTCCGTCTTGACGATCTTGCCGTCCTTCATGGCGATGCGAGTCTCGGTGTATTTGTCCTCTGGATAAATCACCGGGCTGGAGCAGTACGCTTCACCCTCGAAAACCACGCCGTCGGAGCCGATGAAGGCCATGCCTGAGGAGGCTTTGTCCCAGGCTTTCATGGCACCCTCGCTGTTCATCATTTCCGGGCGCTCAGGCTTGTTGGGCGTATCGTCTTCCAGCTTGCCGTCATGCCAGGTCACCTTCAGAGCCTTGTGCTTGCCAGCCGGCATGTGATAGACGAGGCGGCTCCAGTTGGGGGCGCAGGTCTCGCTGATGGGGCTGCTGACGGCCTCAATTTTCTCCGGGATCAATTGACCCAAAATGCTGAAGGAAGCGTCCATGATGTGGCAGCCCATATCCCCCAACGCACCGGAGCCGTACGGCCACCAACCACGCCAGCTGAAGGGATGCAAGCTCTTGCTGCCCTTCCAAAGTTTCACCCCTTCAGGGATGTCCATTTCAAAGTAGGGCTCTTCTTTCTCGGAGGAAAGCCAGAGGTCCCAGTTCAAATTCGGCGGGCACTCGACCTGCTTCTTGTTGAATGGACCCTGAGGCCAAATCGGGCGGTTGGTCCACAGGCGGATCTCCTGCAGGTCGCCGATGGCACCCTGCTCGATCCACTCCTTGGCCAGACGCTGGCCCTCCATGGTGCGGCCCTGGTTGCCCATTTGCGTCACCACGCCCGCTTCTTTGGCGGCGGCGTGGAGATTGCGCACCTCCTGGATGTAGTTGCAAAGCGGCTTCTGCACGCAGACGTGCTTGCCGTGCTTGATGGCCCACATGGCAGCCAAGTAGTGGGTGTGGTCCGGCGTGGAGACGATGACGCCGTCGATCTCATTGGCCATCTCGTCGAACATCTTGCGGAAGTCCGAATACATTTTCGGAGCTTTGCCCGGATCCACCTTCGAGTCCTGGCAGTATTTTTCGCGCTTCTTCTCGGCTTCGCCCAGGCGATCGCTGTCCACATCGACCAAGGCAACGATGTTGTGATCCAGCGTGACGGCCTGGGTGTCCGATTGGCCTTTACCGTTGGCCCCAATGACCGCGAGATTGAGGCGTTTGCCCGCGCCGTTTTGCCCGCGCAGGAGCAGGTTGGGAGCAGCGAAGACGCCTGCCGCGATCCCAGTGGCACCGCCCAGAAAACGGCGGCGTGAGAAGTTGGATTTTTGCATAGTGGAGGAGGTTTGAGGTTGGGGAGTGAATTCGTGAATCCAGATTGGTTCAACGCCACACGGTCTAGGACATTGCAGCTTTTCTCACGCAGAGACAATGGCAAATGCGACGCTCACCACAGCGAGCGCAACGACTTTCCAAACAGACTCGGCATTTCGGTTCATCCGGGAAGTTGGTGC
>JAGRPD010000090.1 GCA_020439875.1 Verrucomicrobiales bacterium | reverse complement strand
ACATCATCTTGTTTTCGGACGCAGCCGACTCGGAAGAGCCGGGAGATTACAAAAACTTGATCGCTGAAATGGTGAAGGAAAAGACGACGGTGAGTGTGATCGGCATGGGTTCGTCCACCGACTCGGACGCGGCATTTTTGGAGGACATTGCGCAGCGTGGAAAAGGGCGCATCTTTTTCTCGGACAACCCGTTGGATATCCCGGCCCTCTTTGCCCAAGAGACGGTGGCGGTGGCGCGATCCACCTTTGTGGAAGAGGCCGCGCCCATTGCTGGCACACCGGGTTGGCTGGAAATGGCGGCTGGTGCGATGGAGTGGCCTGCGAAGGTGGATGGCTACAATCTAACCTATCTGAAGCCGGGCGCGGTGCAGGCGCTGGTGACGAAGGATGAGTACGCGGCTCCGTTGCTGGCGTTTTGGCGGCGAGGTTCGGGCCGTGTGGTGGCGGTGACGATGCCGCTTGGGGGGCGATATTCTGACACGGTGCGTCAGTGGCAGGGATACGGTGGCTTCATGCGCAGCCTGACGCGCTGGACCATGGGCGAGAGCCTGCCACCAGGGCTGGGCTTGCGCACGGAACTGCAGGGCTCGTGGCTGATGGCAGACCTCTACTACGATGAGAGCTGGACGGAGCAGGTGATGCGCCAGGCACCGATCTTGAAACTGGCGCATGGGCGCACGGCGCGGGTGTCGGAGGTGCCGTGGGAGCGGCTGGAGCCGGGTCGCTACCGGGCGCGGGTGGATTTGGAAAATCAAGACATGGTGCGTGGAGCGGTGCGGCTGGGGGATGCGGCGCTTCCCTTTGGTCCGCTGAGCGTGATGGCAAATCCGGAGTGGGATCAGGATCCCCAGCGACTCCAGGAGCTGGCGGAGGTGAGCCGCCTCAGTGGTGGGGTAGAGCGTCTCGATCTCTCCGAAGTCTGGCAGGCTCCGCGCCCACCGGCGTGGCGCTCTCTTCTTCCCATCTTGTTGCCGATCCTCTTGGTTTTGCTGCTGTTGGAGGCATGGCAAACGCGCGCGGGTTGGCAGCTTTTCCGTGCGCGGACTGCTCCGCAGGCGGCCTGAGTGGGGAGATGCCGCCTGCGGTTTGGGGATGTTAGGTTAGTTGGCTTGGGTCTTTTTAGCGTTTTTGCCTTGGCCCTTGCCTTTATTTTTCCCTTTGCCTTGGCCACTGCCGGTTTGAGGGGTTTTGTTTGATCCCTTCTCTTTGGCTTTCTTCTCCCCCGAGGTGGAGGGGACTTCGGTGTCGGCGGCAGGCATCACGCTGGAGAGACGTTGTTTGATTTCACTCACGCCCACTTCCCCGGCGAGGTTGGTCCACTCGTTGGGATCGGACTGGTGGTCGTACAATTCTTCGCTGCCATCGCTGTAGCGGATGTAACGGTAGCGGCCATCAATCGCCGCATGATTGCCGCGCCCATGCGTGCAAACTGCCGGATGCTCCCAGGTGGCGTCGGGATCCTTCAGCAGTGGCATCAAACTGGGGCCGGTGACGTGGCTCGGGACCGGCAGGCCCGCTGCTTCGCAGAGGGTGGGATAGATGGAGGTGTAGTCCACTGACGCTTCACAACGCCCGCCGATCTTACTGACGCCGGGTACCGTGATGCCAAAGGAGGTGTGGGTGGCATCTTCCCAAAGCGCAAACTTCCGCCAGTGCTCTTTTTCGCCGAGATGCCAACCGTGATCGGTCCACCAAAAGACGATCATTTCCCGACCGCGCGGACTGGCCTCGACGGCATCAAGCAACCGCCCCACCTGATCATCCAAAAAGGAAATCGTCGCCAGATAGGCTTGCACGGCATTTTTCCACTGACCGGCCGCGACGACCGCCGCGTGATCGCCCTCGGGTTTCGCCATCGCTACGCCTGCCGCTGGGATGTCGGATAGGTCATCGGGTTTCACTTTTGGCAGTTGGATTTCATCGAGCGGGAAGCGATCAAAATACTCTTGCGGCACGTACCAAGGTAGGTGGGGTTTGACGTAACCGACGGCCAAAAAGAGCGGCTGGTCGGCTGGGGCGGTGTGAAGTTGATCGATGGCCCAGTCGGTGAGTTTCGAGTCGCCCATTTCGGCGCTGGAAATCGTCAGTGGACCCCAGTCGAAATGATCGCGATCCAGGCCGTTGAGGTTGTGCACGTTTTTTCCGCCTGTGGGGAAGAGTCCCACCCATTGGGTCCAGCTATCATTCCGCCCTTCACTGGGGAAACCGTGATAGATTTTCCCACCGCCAAGGGTGTTATATCCATTGGCGAGAAAGTAGCGATTGATGGTGGTGACATCTTTCAGGACCGGTGCGGCGGGGTCACCATTGGTATAAATGCCGGTCTGCCAGGGCCGCAGGCCGCTCATCAATGCGGCGCGGGAGGGATTGCAGGCTGGCGCGGCGCAATGAGCGTTGGTGAAGGTGACGCCGCGCGCCACCAGACGGTCGATGTTGGGCGTGCGAGCTTGAGGATGGCCCTTGAGGTGGCCGGTCCAGTCATTCAAATCATCGACCGCGATGAAAAGAACGTCTCGGGGGGCTGCGGCTGGGCTGGGCGCAGCCAAGGCCAAAGCGGCACCGAGGGTGAGCAGGGGAAGACGGAGGCGGTGGAGATGCATGCGCCGGGAAACGCGTGGCGGACGGGGTTCTTTCCCCGAGCATCCGAGGGATGGGTCAGCGGGCAGCTCCGATTCGGAGAAAAAGATTCACCCCGGTGGGTTCCCAATCCACTCCACAACTGCGCGGATCGGCCCCGGCATGAGTCGCGAGGTCCTTCAACTCCGTCTCGCTGCGGTGATGCAGGTTCCAGTCTCCAAACACCTCCATGTAGTCGCGGCTCGGATTGAGCGGAGAGAAATTTCCCACCGTCAAGGTGCCCCGCGCATTCAGCGCTCCCAGCAGAGCCCGCAGCAGGCGGGTCGCCACGCGATCCGTGAGGTAGTCGAACAGGCCCGCACACCAGATCAGATCGTAGCCGCGTCCAGGTAGGCTCTTGAGGATGTTTTGATGGTGAAAATGAATTTGGCGAGACCAAGCTCCGCAGAGGCTCTCGCTGAAAGAGATCGCGTGGGCATCGAGATCCACGCAGTCCATCTGAATCGGAGCCGAGGGGTGGGACAGCATCCACTCCCACACATCTCGCGCCGGACCACTGCCGACGTTGAGCACTCGCAGTGGTTCATCACTGCTGTAGGCTGAGATGCGCCGACTCAGCAGCTGGTGAAACCAGATCTTGCGATTGCGCACCGCGACAGGTGCGGCTTGCGCTTGAAAAAAGAGATCCCAGCGGCGCAGCTGAGGCACTTCAGAAACGCGCAGGGTGTGGATGGCATCGATGATCTCAAAATCTCCAGCGTGACCGTGTGGTTTCAGCAGCGCCTGACTTTGCAACGCTCCGCGCAAGGGGCCAGACGCCAGCCGTTGCAGTTCCCGGTGCAGCGGTTGCTGTGCCACCTCGCCGCCGCGCACACCGTCCGCCATCCGCCGGATCAATCGCCGAAAATCTCCGTATTGTTCGGGTCGCGGTCCTCCGACTTGTACCCAGCGATGCAGGCTTTCAAGAACCTCGGCCAACACCTCAGAAGTCGGTGCAGGAGTGGGAGGAGCGTCGAGAATCATGCCTGGGGGATGAGGGGGCAAAAAGGGGATGGGAAGAGTTTTATTCGCTCACGTTGATTATTCAATGAGTTTTAATGGATGACTTCAAGTGCGTCCTGCGTTTCTTCGATCAGCATGGAAAGCGACGAATGGTTTCACTTGGGCCAGTTTCTCCCGAAGCCACTCCGAAGACTGATCGTGGTTCTGGAGTCGGAGGGCATCCCCTTCCAGGTGGAGCCGACAGAGGGCATTTTAGGAGGGCTGTGGACTCCTGCGGTTTATCGGTCGCGAGTGATGGTCTTGATCGAGGAACATACTGGATCACCCATTCGTGAGAGCCCACCGGAAGAGTGGAGCATTCCTACCGATCAGGAACCGCCCGAGGCCGGCGAGGTACTGGATTTTCCCGTGTTGGTACTCAATGACATCCATCCCGTGAGTGAGGTGACGCTCGAAGTGATCGAACATCATTTGGAATACTTGGCCAAACGTCAGAAGGGCTTTTGCCATCTGCTGCTGGAGGAGGAGGTGTGGATGATGGCGCAGTGCAGCCTGCACGGCGGTTTCTCCATCCTGGTGAAACTGGGTGAGCGCGGAGGTTTTGCCTCTCATCGGGATGATGTGACCCTGGTGGAGAGTTTGGCGCTTCTGGGCTGCTTTTTGTTGGGCGGCGATGAGTGGCGAGATGCACTGACTTGGGAGCCGATGTCGCTGCATTCCTGAAACCTGGATCGCCAAGACTGGCCGGTCCAATTTCAAGAGCCTCGGGGGTGGAAGCGACGGTGCACCTCGGTCAGGCGGCGCTGATCCACATGGGTGTAGATCTGGGTGGTGGCGATGTCGGCGTGGCCCAGCATTTCCTGAATCACGCGGAGATCGGCTCCGTGATTCAGCAGATGAGTGGCAAAGGAATGCCGCAGCTGGTGAGGGTGCACTTTGTCCCTCAACCCACAGGCTGCAGCGCGCTCCCGCACGATCTGCCAGATGCGCGTGGTCGTCAGTCGGGTGCCGTTTTTGGAAAGGAAGACATGGCTCTGGGTGCGACGCTGGACCAGCTCGGGCCGCCCCAGTTCCAGCCAGGTGGAGAGGGCCTGCCGCGCGCCGCTGCCCACGGGAGCCAGTCGGGTTTTGGCCCCCTTTCCAGTGACGCGGATCCAGCCTTCTTCCAGGCTCAGATTCTCCAGCCGGGCCTCGGTCAGCTCCGCCAACCGCAGGCCGCTGGCGTAGAAGAGTTCCAAAATGGCCCGGTCTCGGCGGTCCAAGGGCGTGGTGCCCGTCACGGACTCCAGCAGTCGCGTCACTTCGGGTTCGGTGAGTGTGTCGGGCAGATGCTGCTCCTGCCGGGGGGGTAAAATGGGCTCGGCCGGATCGGTGCCGAGCAGCCCACGGGCGACCTGCCAGCGAAAAAAAATTTTGATGGCGATCAATTCCACCCGGGCGCTGGAGGCGGCGAGGCCGTCTTTTTTGCGCTGCGCCAGGTAGTCCGTCAAATGCACGGTGGTGACGCCGTTCCATTCCGAGGCACGCCCACTTTCTGCCAACCAACTGGCCAGGGCTTCCAAAACGCGACGCACCAGCAGCTGGTAGTTCACGGAAAGTCCGCGCTCGGTGGCGAGGTGAAGGATGAAGCGGTCGATCAGATCCAACATGGCGGGAGGTTCCTCTCAACCACCGCGATAGACGCGTGGCACGCGGGTGTTGATGTTGGTCAGGATCTCATAGGGGATGGTGCCTGCGAGGTCCGCCAGCTCCTGGGCGCTAATGGCCTCGTCATCCTGCGTGCCGAGCAGCACCACTTCATCACCATTGTAGGCGGTGGCTTGATCCAGATTCACCAGCGTCTGATCCATGCAGATGCGACCCACCACCGGATGGCGCTGCCCGCGGATCAAGACCTGAGAGTGGTTGGAGAGCGCTCGAAAATATCCGTCTCCGTATCCGACGGGTACCGTGACGAGGCGGGAATCTCGCTGCGGTGCCCACGTCGAGCCGTAGCTCACGCCGCTGCCGGCCCGCACCACTTTAAAATAGGCGACCTTGCTCTTCCATGTCAGCGCAGGGCGCACCGCGATCCGGCGCGGGCACTCGGGGGAGGGGTACACGCCGTAGAGCAGGATGCCGGGGCGCACCAGATCGAGGTGGCTCTCCGGCAGGCCAGCCAGCGCAGCGGAGTTGGCCATGTGGCGGGTCGGTGTGGGCAGGCTGCGTTTTTCATAAAACGTCAGCACCTCCTGAAAACGCTCCAGCTGCCGCCGTGCATCGCTCAAATCGGCGGCATCGGCGTTGGCAAAGTGGGAGTAAATGCCTGCGATCTCGACCTGTCGGCATTTCAAGCTAGCCTCCAGCAGTTGATCCGCCGTGTACCAATGCTGCCCCAGGCGCTCCATGCCGGTATCGATTTTCAAATGCACCCGAGCTCGACGACCCGCTGCGGCGGCCGCTTCATCGATCAAGCGCAGCTTTTCCACCGACGGCGCGGTGAGCGTCAAATCGTGCTGGAGGAAGAGCGGAATCTGCTCTCCCGCGATGCTACCTAGCACCAGCACCGGCGTGTGAATGCCAGCGCGCCGCAGCTGGATGCCCTCCTCCAAAAAGGCCACGCCCAATTCATCCGCCCCCAGCCTTTCCATGTGCTGCGCCACGGGCAGCAGGCCGTGGCCGTAGGCATTCGCTTTCAAAATGGGCATCACCCGAGCGGAGCCAGCCGCTTCTCGAATGGCCGAAAAATTCGCCGCCAGCACATCCAGCCGCACTTCCACGTGAGTCGGGCGCACGGGGGTGGCGGCGTCTGCAGGGGGTGAGAGGGGGGGAATCAAAGCGGGCTCAGCCTAATGCCAAAACCCGCTTTCATCCAAGCTCTTCCCACGAGAGGATCCGGGTGCTTTGAAGGAGGCTCAGCGCGTCACCTGGGCGGGCGAGACCTGGACCACCTGGGTGATGGTCTCGCGCGGAGATTCGCTGAGCAGGAAGGTTTGCGTCCGGAAGGTGGCTCCGGCTTCGTTTTGATAGCGTCGATCTTCCAGGACCCTCATGGATTGCGATGCGGCGAAGCCCGACGAGTGAGATCCGCCGGTGGAGCAGGAGATGGAGAGGGCGGCAGAACCGATGGCGAGACAGAGTAAGGAAGGTGTGTTCATAGGGACTCGGAAGAATCAGACTCTTTAGCTTGGTGGTGTGTTCACTTTGTCATTACAAAAACGGAACTTTTTTCGAAAAGCTCCTGTTTCAGGACTCAGCGTTGGGCAAACCCTCAATCCGCCAGCCTGATAGAGAGCTGGCAAGACCGCCCACTGCCTCTGCGTAAAGACAGCACCTCACGTCGAAGCGCCTCTCTTTTTCTGGGCTTGTCCTTCGTGGGAGAATCAGTTACCTCCTCCCTTCTTCGCCTCATTCACACGACTTCATCATGCAAACCTCCGTCTCACGCCTCCTCACACTCGGCCTGCTCGTCGCCACCCCTGCCGTGGCTGAAGAGTGGGGTTCTTTCCGCGGCCCCCAGCACAACGGTCTCGCCACCGCGCCCACCTCGGTGCGGGGTTGGGATCGTGCCAAGCTGAAAACCGTCTGGAAACAGGACACACCCGCTGGTTTCAGCTCCTTTGCCGTTGCGGGGGGCAAGGCCTACACCATCGTCACCGGTGATGACGACGGCAACCCAGTGGAAATGCTGGTTTGCCGGGATGCCGCGACCGGGAAAAGCCTGTGGGAGGAGCCGCTGTCCATCGTCGCGAAATACGACGGCGGGGGTGACTCGGGCGAGGATGGCAACAAAGGTGGTGATGGACCTCGCTCCTCGCCAGTCGTTGACGACGGCATGGTGTACTGCATCGATGCCAATCTCGGGGTGCACTGCTTTGACGCCAACAGTGGCAAGGTCGTCTGGCAGCATGACGTGCTGAAGGACAACTCGGGTGTCAACATCCGTTGGCAAAACGCCGCTTCTCCTCTGATCGACGGAGATCTCTTGCTGATGGCGGGTGGCGGCAAAGGCCAAGCCCTGTTGGGTTTGGACAAAAAGACCGGCAGCGTCCGCTGGAAAGGCCAGAACGATCTCATGACCCACGCCACGCCGGTGCCTGCCGACATCCTCGGGGTGCACCAGGTCATTTTCTTCACCCAGGAAGGTCTCGTCTCCGTGAATCCAGCCGATGGCGCAGTCCTCTGGCGGGCAGCCTTTCCCTACAAAGTCAGCACGGCAGCCTCGCCGGTGGTTTTTGAAGACATCGTTTATTGCTCCGCCGGTTACGGCGTTGGAGCGGGTGCGTTCAAGATCAAAAAGAGCGGTAGCCAGCTGGAAGCGGAGCCGATCTGGCGTCGTGAAAACGAGTGCTTCAACCACTGGAGCACACCGGTGGTGAAAGACGGCTACCTCTACGGCATGTTCAGCTTCAAGGAGTATGGCAAGGGTCCGCTGGCCTGCGTCGATATCCGCACTGGGAAAGATCAGTGGAAAGAGGACGGCTTCGGCCCAGGGCAAGTCATCCTCGCGGGGGATGACGTCATCGCCCTCAGCGACAAAGGCGAAGTCGTCGTCGTCAAGGCCACGCCCGATAGCTATCAAGAACTGCTGCGCAAAGACGTGCTGGACGGCAAGGTCTGGTCCTACCCCGTGCTCGCCTACGATCACCTCTTTGCTCGCAGCACCGAGCAGGGCGTCTGCATCGAGTTCAAGTGATGCGCTTTTGAAAAAACTTGCCCGGCGTCCGGTGGGCTTTCCCCTGCCGGACGCCGCCTTTTTCTCCCATGCCTGCTCCCCGAAAAACCGCCGCACGCGCTCAAGTTCACGCCTTTGTCGGCAGTGACGAAGCGCGGGTGAAAGAGGCGGCGCTGATGCTGGTGAGAAAACTGACGCCTCCGGACGCAGGCGACTTTGGCAACGACATCATCGATGGCAATGCCGACAACGCGGAGCACGCCCGCCAGATCTGTTCCAACGTCATGCAGGCTCTGCAGACGCTGCCGTTCTTTGGTGGGGGCAAAGTGGTCTGGCTGAAGAGCGCCAACTTCCTCGGAGACACCGTCACCGGACGGGCGCAGGGTGCGGTGGAGGGCTTTGAAAACATCCTGGATGTCCTCGAAGCAGGCCTCGGTGATGACGTGCACTTTGTCCTCAGCGCCTCCAGCATCGACAAACGCCGGGGTGCCTGGAAGCGCCTCTCCAAGCTGGCCAAAGTCGAGGTGCATGATAAGCCCGACACCTCCCGCCAAGGCTGGGAGCAGGCCGTCCTGGTCACCGCAGGAAAAAAAGCGCAGCAACTCGGCATCACCTTCGAATCCGGTGCCTTAGAACTGCTGGTGCAAATGGCGGGTGATGACACCCGCCAGCTCGAGAACGAGATGGAGAAGATCGACGTCTTCCTCGGAGATCGCCGCCGGGCCGGGCTCACCACCGTGCGGCGGCTCGTCTCGCAGAGCCGCGCAGGCGTGCTGTGGGATCTGGGCAATGCCATCGGAGAGCGCAACCTTCCGCATGCCTTGGAACTTCTCGGCATGTTGATGCATCAAGGGCAAAACGCCATCGGCATCCTGCTGGGTGCGATCGTTCCCCGCGTGCGCTCCCTCCTGCTGGTGAAGGATCTCGGCAGTCGCTACAAACTCAACTCTGGAAACTACGCCGGTTTTTCGAACTCCCTGATGGCCCTGCCCTCAGCGGCCACCGCTCACCTGCCGCGCAAAAAAGACGGCACCGGATTCAACGCTTTTCCGCTGTTTTTGGCCATTCGAGAAGTACGCCACTATTCCCTGGACGAACTCCACGCCGCCTTCCGCTCCTGTCTCGACGCGAACGAAAAACTCGTGACCACTCAACTGGACAACCGCCTCGTCCTCGAGCGCCTGCTCGTCGGCATGCTCGCCCGCCGCTGATTTGCGGTTTCGGGCTGGCGGGTCGGACAAGTCGGTCGGGGCTTGATCAGCGCGACGCCTTTTGGGCGGCTTTGACTTCGTCGATGGACTTTTGGAAATGGGTGCGCCAGGTGCCTTGAAGTTTTTCGGGGTTTGCCCGATTGAGCGCCGCCAGGGCTTCTTCAAAGCGGCCTTGCTTCGTCAAGACTCGGGCGAGGCCCTGCAACGCGCTGTATTCGTCCGCACCTCCGAGTCGGTCGCGGCCCTCGATGACGGCTTGATAGGCTTTGAGCGCGCCGTCCATGTCGTTGAGGTTGGATTCGCGATTGCGACCGATGGCCACGCTGGCGGCCTGGCGTGTTTTGGCATCGCTGATCCAGGGCAGGGCGGCGGTGAGATCGCGATCGGCAGCTTCGCCATTTTTGATCGCCGAGTAGGCGCGACCTCGCGCGAGCAGGGCTTCGCCACGTTGCCAAAAGGGCCACGAGTCGTCGTTGCCAAACTCTGTTACCACCTCGGCGGCCTTGCCGGTGGCGAGCAGGTGTCGCATCCGGGCCGTCTTCTTTACCGGCTCCAGCGGAATGCGTTCGATGATCGATTCGGCGTTCGCTTTGTCGAAGAGAGCGGACTGTTCGAGAGCGGCGGACTTTTGGAAGTCGGTGATCTTTTCCATCTCGGCCAGTGCGAGGAAGGACGCGGCTTTCCGCTCGCGGGCGGCTCGGGAAAACCCAAGCGCAAAATCGGTGACGCTCGGATCAGACTCGAACTGATGGGATTGCCCGGCGTAGAAGTGGGCGAACTTCAGCGGTTCATGGAAGCTCGCGGCTCCCGTCGGCGATAGCGCGCTGAATTCCTGGCCGTCCTCGCGAATGCGTTGGCGGCAGACGTTGAGGTGCCAGGGCAGGCTTTGGGTCGGCTTGCGTCCGATGATTTGATGGAGCGGATCGTTTTCGTCTGAGGTGATCGGAAGCCGGATCTCGACGGTCCAATGATCGTCGGCAATTTGCGTGGCGACCTCGGCCTGCGAGTCCCAGCCGAGGGCTCCCTTCTTTGACGCGCCGCGATCCAAATCGACAAGGTGGCCGTTCGGACTGATGACGATCTGGTAGTAACTGTGGGTCTCGGTCGCGATCTCGAGTTCGATGGCGTCGCCGTAAAAGATCGCAGGATCATCCTCGCCGGTGGCGGTGTCGTTCGGCGCTTCACCGGGAGACTCATCGCATCGAATGGCGAGGTAGAGGTTGGAACCGAGCCAGCCGGTTTTGAAACTGGTGGTGAACGTGGGCAGCCGACCGGTTTGCAACTCGCGAAGCCGCCCGGTGGAAGCGGTGGGGCAATGCTGCCAAAAAGCATCGTCCAGCGCCCCGTCAATGACGACATCCCTGGCCTCGCCCACCATGCGAACCACGGGAACGGGACCACGCTTCTGCCCCAGTTGCTGAGACTTCATGCGCAGGCCATTGAGGAAATCGTCGATGAGGGCGAGACGCGCGGCGTACGGTTGTGGCGGAAGACGTGAGTCTTCCCGGGGGACGGAGTTGGCGGGGACTTTCGTCTTCGCTTTTTCAAAAAGTGCGAGCGCTTCATCGGCTTTGGCTTTGTCGTCCTCCATCTCCTGCCAGTGGGCTTCGCAGAAGTCGAAGAAGGCGCGCATCTCAGTCTCAGCGGGACCGTAAAACACACGGCAGTATTCACTGAGCAGGGTGTCGGCATCTGGCTCCACCGCGCTCCAGTAGGAACGCGCGGTGAACCACACCTGAAAGTGATTGAAGGCGATGCCGTTCGTCGCGAAATCGCGACCCGCACTCAGCCAGATGTCCTCGCCATCGGAAATGTCACGGGTGGCTGCCACCGTGTCGAATAAGGCGTGTGTGGCGAAGGCGGGCAGATACCAACCACGATCGGTGAAGGGGAAGTTCTCGAAGATGATCAGCGGGTTGTCTGTCTTTTTCACCCACGCCGCGCGCAACGCCTCGGGAGCGGCTTCGCCCTCGCCCTTCGAGCCGCCTTTGTTCACCGGTCGGCGGCCTCCCACGATGCACACTTGAACGTTGGGTTCGAGTTTGTCGATGTTGTCCGGAGGCAGGGTATAGACGCCGTAGGCGCAGTTGAGGATCTTTTTCCCGGGATGCGATTTGGCCACTTCTTTGGCGACGCGGTTGACGAAGTCCCAGACGTGATTGGAAAGGCGGCCGCGCTCATGCCGCTCGGGCGAGTCCTTGCCCTTGCACTTCTCGCACTGGCAGATCGCGGTGTAGCCATCGGGCGGCATGATGGAGACGGTCTCGAGCGGGTAGGTGTCAAAAAGCGCTCGCGCATAGCGCACGGCTTCGCGAAAAAGTTCCTCGTTCGAGTAGCAAAGTTGGCACTTCGAATCACCGGGTTTGTAATCGCTTTTGCCACCGTAAATCGCAAACCAATCGGGATGCTGCGCGAACACGGCTTCGCGATTCGTCATCGCCGAAAGGCCGTGGGCAATGAAGAGGCGCTCATCATTGCGAATGCCGAGCCGCATCGCCCACATCGCGGTGTCGAGCCCGCAGTTGCCGAAGCGGAAGTTGAACTGCCGCAGGCGAAAATCCGGCTTCACCGTCTCATCGATCTCCGGCAATGGGATCGACGCCATCTTTGGCAGCACCTCGCCGATTTCACCCGGCAGGTACCAGCGTGCGCCGAGCTTGCGGAGGAAGCCGCAGACCGCGTTGAAACTGCCGCGCTCGTCGAGTCCCCAAAGCTCCATCACTTCCTTCGGATCGGTGGTGGCACTATCCGGCTTGCCCGTGGTCCCCGGAAGCCGGAAGCGATGCTTGTAGGTGCCCCCGCCCGGCCTGCCATAAGGTGCGCCCAGGATCTTTTCCCACTCGGCCTGGGCGCGGGGGATGTCGTTGTTGCTTTTCGCAAATGGCTCGACGGGAACGAAGTCGCTGTCGTCACCGATCAAGGCGAGCCAGCCATCGCCGCTGGTGATGCGATAGGCACCAAACTCCAAGCCGTCCGCCGTCACGGGATTGGAGGGACTGGCACCGATGAAGATCTTCACCGCCGATCCCGCAGGTTCCGTGACGATCGGCAAACGCGCGCCGCTGATCTTTTCGACCTGCGTTCGAAACTCCTCCGCCGCCACCCGCTGCATCCGCGTCGGAGTTTCGGAGATCACGATTTCCGCACACGGTTGACCGTTTTCGACGAGGTGGGGTTGGGCGTGGAGGGCGGATGCAAAAAGGGACAACGCTATGACAAAGAACCGCATTCCAATTTAACGAAAGCCGACCCCGCGAATTCGCCCGGGATCGGCGAAAAAGTCGCGCGCCTGGGACTCTGGGTTGCTGGTCCAAACCTTTTTCGTTTCACTTCTACTTATTGAAACGGTAGGGTAAACTCACCCCATGAGTGCGATCACCACCACGCTGAAGCTTGACGACGATCTGACCTCCGTCGTGGCGAACATGCTTCAACAGTTTCCGAAGGGATCTCGAGTCCAACTCGCGATTTCCGAGGTTCCACCGGTCGCGCCTGTGCCAAGTTTGGAAGAGTATCGACAGAATATTACCGCTGCGCGGCGAGCGATTCCAAGGGGTCCATGGGTGACGACCGCAGAAACGATGAAGGCATTGCGGGAGGGCGAGGAGGACTGAGATGGCCTGGGTCGTCGATACATCCGTGGTGGTCGATCTGGTCACTGGCGATCCCCTTTTCGAGCCCTCTTCCACGACCTGCCTGCAAAATCACCTTCATGACGGGCTTGTTGTCTGTCCGGTCACTTTTGCGGAGCTTGGGCCGTCGTTTTTGGGGGATGATGCCGCGGCGGAAGCTTTTTTGAAGTCTGCGCACATTGGCGCAGCCGAGTTCTGGACGGCTGCGGACACAGTGCTGGCTCATCGTCTCTGGCATCAGTTTCAACAGCGCCGCCAGCAGCTTCATGTGGCAAAACGTCCTGTGGCGGACGTGCTGATCGCGGCATTTGCCGAACGTTTTCAAGGGATCATCACCCGCAACGCCGCAGACTTTCGCAACATCCTCCCCACGCTGCGAATCATCGAGCCCTGATGGGTTGAAGCCCAGCATTGCTGGCGCGTGTGGCATCACAAGCCGAATGGCAAGTGTGTGGTATCGGGTGGCTCGTGAGCTTTTCTGAGTCAGAGCAAAGAAGCTCCAAACGAAATCACCCCTTCGGTTTCGCGCTCCAGATGGCGAGGTTGCGGAACTGGGCGCCTTCTCCGCGGGCCACGATGCCGACGCGGCCTTTGCGGTCGAGGAAGCGCTCGTGATGGGCGTCGAGGGTGTGCTGGCCGTCGATGACGGCGTGCCAGTGGTCGCCGACGATTTCGATGGTGATGGTGTGCCAGGTGTTGGGATCGGTCGGGATGGCTTTGCGCTCCAGCTCCTCACGCCGGGTTTCCTTGGAGATGCCGCTCATCTTTTGCACCCACATGGCGTCGGGGGTGACTTGCACGCGGCCCTGATGGAGATTGGGGCTGTTGGTGTCGCGGCAGACGAAGCCGACCTGCGGGGACTCGCCCAACTTGAATTCGGCGGTGAAGATGAGGTCGCCGAGGTCGGTGAGTTGCTCGGACACGGCTTCATGGCCATTAGGGCGCTTTTCGCTGGGGCCTTCCATGACGGCGTAGGCAGCGCCATCCTTGATGCTCCAGGTGCCGATGCCGCGCTGAAACTTGCCGGCGGCGGGTTTGCCCTTGGTGGCGAAGTCGTCTTCGGTGTCCATCTTGGCGGCGGCGATCAACTGGTCCGGCACGCTGATCGTGGTGGCGGGTGGTGCGGGTGTCTCGGCGCGGAGGCTGGTGGCGAGGGCGACGATGGCGAGGAGGTGGAGGGAGTTTTTCATGTGGGGAAAGTCTATTTGAGTTGGGATTCGATGGCCTTGGCGACGGTTTTGCCGAGGAAGGTGTAGCCGTCGCTGTTGAAGTGAACGTCGTCGGGGTTTTGCATTTCGGCGAGGTGCGGGGTGATGGCGGTGAAGAGGTCGTCCGTGGCGACGCCGTGTTTTTTCATGAGGTCCGCGGCGGCGGTGTTGCGCTCAATGATGGAGTCGGCGGTGTATTTTTTGTCCGGCAGGTCGGGGATGGGTGTGGTGGAGGCCCACATCAGCCGGGCTCCCGTCGCCTTCATGCGGGTGACGAGCTGCTCCAGCCGGTCCGTGTATTCGGTGAGGGGGGTGTTGCGATCGTGGATGCCGAAGTTGAAGTGGATCAGGTCCCACTTGCCGTCGCCGAGCCAGACGTCGAGGTTTTTGACCCCGCTCGCGGTGGGGCCGCAGTTGGCGGGTGCGCGATGGACGTTGGCCTTGCCGGCGAGCGCTTTGCGCACGGCCTGGGTGTAGCCGCGAGAGACGGAATCGCCGATGAGGAGCACGCGCGGGAGGGCGGGATCATCCGGGACAAAGTCCCAGGCATTGGAGCGACCGGCGACTTTGTCTTTCTTGTGCAGGGGCAGGTAGAAGTTGCCGAGCTGATCCTGCAGCACGCGCTCCCAGGCTTGTTGGGCGGGGGGCAAAGTTGCCACCCAGGCCTGATACTTGGCGTCGATTTCAGCGTCCGCCTTGGCTTTGGTATCGGCGGATTCGCGCGCGTTGGTGGGTTCGGCCGCTGGGGCAGACAGCAGGGAAAGGGAGAGGAAAAGGAGCGGGAGGCGCATTTGGGTTTAACGCGGATGGAGGCGGCAGGATTGCGAGGAACGGTGGCCGGGCCTCGGCGGCACTTATTCGATCAGGCCCAGGGCACGCAGCAAGGTCTCCGCTCCGGTGCGGTATTTTTCGATGGCCTCGGTGCGCAGGGAGTCGGAGGCGTTTTGGGCTTTGGCGATCTGTTTTTCATCCAAGGCGTAGCCAGCCTGAACGAGGGCGCGGATGGCGTCGCGTTCGGCTTCGGCAAAGGCGCGAAAGGCGCGGGCTTGCGCGGGCCAGGAAGCGATGGCGAAGGTTTCATCGGCTTCATCCATGGCGAATTCGCGCTGGCGGTCGAATTTGGCGGCGGCTTCCAGGTTGGCTTGGATCGTCTGCCAGCGTGTTCGCCAGAGATCGGTGGTGGTCTTGAAAACATCGGGATGATCCGGTTTGCCGAGCGCTTTGGTGACGATGCGGTCGGCAAAAAATCCGCGGCTGTGGCCGGTGCTTTTTTTGAGTTGGGAATCGTGGTCGCCACGAAGCAGCGCGGTTTTTTGCGCCGGTGTGAGCAGCGCCCAGGCGGCGCGTTGAAAGCGGTCTTGGGCGATGTGTTCCTGAAACATGTAGGCCAGGCGGAGGTCGGTCCATTGCTCCCACGCGGAGCGGAGAGCGGCGAGTTTTTCCGCATTGGTCTCGAGGGCGTGGGGAAGCAGCAGGCGCTGCGCTTGCACGCGGATGACGTTGCGCACGTCGTGCCAGTTCACCGGCGCGGTGCGGCGGGCGTCGATGATGGCGTCCAGAGCCGTGCGTTGTTCCTCAGACAAAATGCCGGTGGCGGGCCGGGCGAGGGAGAACACCACGTAGCCGAATTGGGTGCCGGGATCGCGGTGCGCGGCGATGCGCTCGTGCAGCGCAGGATCCGGCTGGGAACCGGGGGAAGGATCGGGGCAGAGGCGGTGCGTCTCCAAGTGCGCTTGTGCGGCCGGGAGGCCGGCGGTCGGTTCGCCACCCCACGCGGCGGCGGCGGCAAGCATCGATTGAAGAAGAAGGAGCGGGCGCATGGTTCGGTTTTCAGAGCAGGAGCGTGACGGGGGAACGTCGCTTTGCGCAAGCTCCAACTCTTTGTCGAGGGCGGCTGCGGTATCGAAACATTTGCTTCGCCAGGGCTTTTCAGGCGCGGCGGGGTCGCTGTTCTCGACGACAGCGGTGCTTGCGAGGCGGGGGAGGATGATCAGAAAAAGTCTTGACCGGCAGAGATTTATGATTTTTATGGTAATTATGAACAATACCAAGCTCCTCCTTGGCGTCGTCATTCTTGGGTCGGTTTTGGCTTCCACCGCCGATGCCCAGGTCAATGGTCGAGGTTTCCCCCACCCGAAGTTCTCGTTCGATCGCAGCCACCGAGGCAAGACCATTCCTGCTGTGGTGGGAAATCGTCTGAACGAGTTGGCGAGCTGGTATGGGCGGACGGGCGAGCAGTTGAAGCAGCTTTGCGAGACGGATCGGAACCTGAATCTCGATCGGCAGGGGCATTTGCACTACATTTGCCAGGGATTGCTGCCATTGCGCAATGCGGTGTTGCGGGGGCAGACGGCGACGGGCGCGGACGTGATCGAGTCTGGGCCGTTTCCTGAGGAGCAGACTTTTCTGCTGCACAGCAAGGCGGACGCTGCTTTGGTGATTTATTTGGATTTCGATGGGCATGTGACGACGGGGACGCAATGGAATGCGTCGTTCACGGGAGGTGCGGCAATCACCACACCGCCCTTTGCGCAGGATGCGGATACAACGACGTTTTCAAGCTCCGAGTTGGCAGCGATCCAGTCCATCTGGCAGCGGGTGGCGGAGGATTTTGCGCCCTTCAACGTGGATGTGACGACGCAGGATCCAGGCGCGGATGCCCTGGTGCGGAGTGGGCGTTCGGACACGCGGTTCGGTGTGCGGGTGTGCGTGGGGGGCAGTTGCTACGACTGGTTTGGCTCGGGAGCAGGTGGGGTGGCCTACCTGAACTCGTTCAATTGGAATTCGGACACGCCGATTTTTGTCTTCACCGAGCAGCTGGGGAAAGGGCATCCGAAATACACGGCGGAGGCGGTGAGTCATGAGACGGGTCACAGCTTCAACTTGACTCACGACGGTCAAGCCAACATCACGGAGTATTATCAAGGGCACAATGGCTGGGCTCCGATCATGGGGGTGGGTTACTACCAGGACGTGGTGCAGTGGAGCAAAGGGGAGTACGCCAATGCCAACAACAAGCAGGATGATACGGCGGTCATCGCGCAGACGACGGGATACCGCGTGGACGCCCACGGTTCCACGATCGATACGGCGACGCTGCTGGAGGGGATGTCGCCACAGGCAGCGGGCATCATTGAGCGAGCGGGAGATACGGATTGGTTCGAGTTTACGACGGGGGCGGGTCAGATCGGATTCAAGGCACAGGCATGGCCGACATCTCCAGATCTGGACATCCAGCTCGTCCTGTATGATGCGATGGGGGCGGCGGTGGCCAAATCGAGCAGCGAGGGCATGAACGCAGCGCTCGATGCGAGCGTGGAGCAGGGCACCTACTTTCTGGCGGTGGATGGCGTGGGGACGGGTGATCCCGTGACGGCCTACAATGAGTACGGGAGTCTGGGTTCGTTCACGCTGGCGGGAGCGTTGATGCCGGTGACGGGTCAGGCTCCGGTGGCGGCGATCTCGACGGATGTGTCGGGAGGCGAAGCTCCTGTGGCGGTGGTGTTTAGCAGCGAGGGCAGCTACGATCCCGATGGCAAGGTGACGGCTTTTGGATGGGATTTTGGCGATGGATCGACCTCGTCAGAGGCCTTCCCGGCGCACACGTATGAGAAGGAGGGCATCTACACCGCCAGCCTGGTGGTGAAGGATGATGCGGGTCTCACCTCGGAGCCCGCCAAGACGCAGATCACGGTGACGGCGGCACCCACGCAGGAGCCGCCTGTGGCGGTGGCGACGGCGGATGTGACGAGCGGTCTAGCTCCTCTGGTGGTGACGTTTAGCGGGGCGGGTAGCTCCGATTCGGATGGAAAAGTGGTGACCTATCGGTGGGATTTTGGCGATGGCTCCGCACCTTCCTCCGAGATGTCTCCGACTCATCAGTACGCCAATGTGGGCCTCTATGTGGCGAGCTTGGTGGTGACGGACAATGACGGTTTGGAATCGACCCCCTCACAGCTGAAGATTCAGGTGGATTCGGAAAAGCAACCGCTGCCCTTCATCGCGGTGGGTGACGTGAAGCTGAGTGTGAGTTCGAGCCGGCGAGGGACACTCGTCACGGCGGCAGTGACGGTGGTGGATCAGGCGGGACGCCACATGCCAGGCGTGACGGTGACGGGTGAGTGGTCCGGAATTGTCAGCGGGGAAGGCTCTCGCAAGACCAATCGCCGGGGCATCGCGGCCATCTCGGCACCTCGTACGAAGGAGAACGGCGTGTTCACCTTCACCGTGACGAGTCTGATGCTGGATGGCTTCGTGTATCAGCCTGACGCAAATCTGAAGACGAGCGATTCCATCAGCACGGAATAGGCGAGGCCTGAGATTTTGAGTGAGGGATCAATTTTCATTCCGATCGGGCAGGACGGGGTGGGAAAAGACGGCGGGTGAACCCTCGGCTGGGGCAAAATGCGATGCGCAGTCTTGGTTGACGGCTCGCCGATTCCCCGCAACGCTCTCGTCAACTTTACCCGTCATGACCTACGCCGAACTTCAGCGCCTCTACCAACTGCCCTTTTTCGAATTGCTGCAACAAGCGCGTGCCGTGCACGAGCAGCACTGGCCGGAGAATGAGGTGCAGCTTTGTACTCTGCTGAGCATCAAAACCGGTGGCTGCAGTGAGGACTGTGGCTACTGCGCGCAGAGTGCTCGATACTCCACAGGAGTGCAGGCGGAGCGGCTGCTGGATACGGAGGAGGTGATGGTGCGTGCCCGGCAGGCGCGGGCGACGGGGTCCACGCGGTTCTGCATGGGCGCGGCGTGGAAGGGCGTGCGGAAGGGGACGGCGAAGTTTGATCAGGTGCTGGACATCGTGCGCAGCGTCTCCACGCTGGGCATGGAGGTGTGCGTCACCTTGGGCGAGCTGGGGGAAGATGAGGCGCGAGATCTCAAAGAGGCGGGAGTAACGGCGTACAATCACAACATCGATACCTCACCCGAGCACTACCCCAGCATCGTCAGTACCCACACCTTTGAGGATCGCCTCAAAACGATCCGCCACGCGCAGGACGCGGGCATGTCGGTCTGCAGTGGTGGCATCCTCGGCCTCGGAGAGCAGAGTGGGGATCGCCTGCGGATGCTGGAGATTCTGTCGGAGTTCAACCCTCAGCCTGAGAGCGTGCCCATCAATGCGCTGATGGCCATTCGCGGCACGCCGTTGCAGGATCAGACGAAGGTGGATGCGTTTGAAATGATCCGTGTTATCGCCGTCGCCCGCATCGCCATGCCGCGTGCCAAAGTGCGGCTCAGTGCGGGCCGCACCCACATGAGCGCCGAGGCGCAGGCACTGGCGTTTTTTGCCGGGGCCAACTCCATTTTCTACGGAGACAAACTGCTCACCGCAGCCAATCCGCGCGCCAACGAGGACATGGCGCTGCTGGCGCAACTGGGCCTCAAAGCCCAGCAGCCCAACCCAGATCTCTCAGCTCCAGAGCCCGATTTCTCCAAGCCCATGTCACCCGCAGCTGATGGCTGCGTGATGACGGAGGAGGCGGTGCATTCCTGCGGCTGTGGGGATCTCTGAGATCGGGTGATCCCGCTCAGCGCTTCAGTTGAGCACCGGTCTTCAGGCAGTAGATGGCTTCTTTGCTGCGGATGAAAAGCGCGCCGTCCGCCACGGCGGGTCCTGCGCTGATGGGTGCATCCAGGGTGTTGGTGTGCAGGATTTCCATCTGATCTCCCTGATCAGCGATGATGAAGGTCTGGCCGCGATCATTGCTGACGTAGAGGTGATCTCCGGCGCGGATGGGGCTGGGCAAAAACTGGCCCTCCAGCCGTCCATCCCAGATTTTTTCTCCGGTCTTTGCATCCAGGCAGCTGACGATGCCGCCACGGGTGATTTGAATGATTCGACCGTGGTGGAGGATCATGTCGGCCTCGCTGGCGTTGCGTTTGTCGTAGTCCCACAGCAGATGCGTCGCCGTTAGCTCGCCCTGCATCGCGTCATCCACCCGCACGGCCAGGAGGTGGGAGCGCTCGGATCCCGTGTTGAGGTAGAGAATGCCATCTCCCATCAGCGGGCGGATGGCGGCGTTGAATCCACCATGGGGCAGATTCCACAGCTCGCGGCCCGTGCGGGGATCGTATCCAAACGCGGAGCGCGAACCCACGGAGATGAGCTGAGGTTGACCGGCGATTTCAAACACGCGCGGCGTGTGGTAGGCCTTGCGCATGTCGCCATCGCGGGTGGGGTGACCGTCCTTATCGAGATCGCCATAATCGGTGCTGCGCTCGGTCAGCCACACGGTATCGCCGGTGTCTTTGGAGAGCGCGGTGATGAATTGGTGATTGATGCCATCGAAGGTCAGGATGATCAGGTTTTCCCACAGCAGGGGGGAGGAGCCGGGGCCTCGGAAATGGTTGACGTTGATGTCGCGGCGTTGCCAGATCACCTCGGCCGTCTCGGGATTGAGCTTGGCGGTGCCGTAGGTGCCGAAGTGCGCATAGACGCCGGTTTCATCCAGCACGCAGGAGGGTGCCGCGTAGTTGTTGATGGGATTTCCCAGCGGTTCCGGCTCCGCGTTTTCAAACAGCAGCACGTGGTGTCGCACCGCGCCGGTCTCTCGCTCCAAGCCGTAAACCCACTGCTTTTTGCCATCGGGACTGGCTGCCGTGAACCAGATGAGATCCCCGCCGATCACGGGCGTCGAGTGGCCCTCACCCTCCAGCGGCGTGCGCCAGAGGATGTTTTCTCCGCTCTCCAGATTCCAGGTCTGCGGGATGCGCTCCGCGTCGGCAGCGGGCACGGTGCCATCCAGGTTGGGACCGTTTTTATCTGGCCAAAACAGCGGCGTCTGGGCCGGCACAGTGAGAGGAGCCAGCGCGAGCGCAGGAAGGAAAAAAGTCAGCAGGCGGGTGCAGCGTGTCATGGGCGATGGATCAAAACGGTCAAAGAAGGAGAAAACTAACCGCGCTCCGCCCTCGCTGACCAGTCTCAATCGGTGGAAATTTGCCGAACTGAGAACTCAGGGCAGCGCCGCCGATCTTGCGCTTGGCTGTGCCCGGACTACGCCAGGGGCGTTTCTGGGATTGCGTCTGGCGGCATCTACCGCATCTTCCTCCCCCCTCGGCCTTTTGAATGAAGCCGGGTTTTGACCTCGTATTCTGAATCATCATGGACCTGACACAGACAGCATTTGGCACCTGGAGCGGCGGCAAATTCATGCATTTCGGCGAGATGCTGAACGATGAAGCCTACTTTGCCCTGATCCGGCGGGCGTTTGATCTCGGCATTCGGACCTTTGTCACGGCGGATGTGTATGGAGCGGGTCGGGCGGACTCGATGCTGGGAGAGGCGCTCAAGGGACTGCCGCGGGAGGAGTACAGCCTGGTCGGCATCGTGGGTCATGATTTTTACACCGGCGTGCGCGCCGGATCCAAGGGCTACCCACGCTTCACCGATCCCGATCTGCGCGGCCCTGACGGCTACGCGGACTATTTGAAAATGGCCACCGAAGCCTCTCTCAAGCGCATTGAGGTGGATCGCTTCGACTGCCTCATGCTGCACAATCCGGACAGCATCGGCTACACCAGCGAGGCCGTCTGGCAAGGGCTGGAGGCGCTGAAAACGGCGGGCCTGACGGATCGCCTCGGCATCGCTCCGGGGCCGGCCAACGGTTTCACCCTGGACATGATTGAGTGCTTCGAGCGCTACGGCAGCTTGATGGACTGGGCCATGATCATTCTCAATCCCTTCGAACCCTGGCCGGGCCAGCATGTGCTGCCAGCGGCGGAAAAGAACGACGTCCGTATCCTCGCCCGCGTCGTCGATTACGGCGGAATTTTCCACGACGACGTCAAGCCAGGCCACAAGTTCCGCGACGGCGACCACCGCGCCTACCGTCCTGAAGGGTGGGTGGATCACTCCGCCGAGAAGCTGGAAAAAATCCGGCCCATCGCCGAAAAACACGGCCTCACCATGATCCAGCTGGCCTGTCAGTGGACGCTGGCTCACCC
Organism: Verrucomicrobiales bacterium; assembly: GCA_020439875.1. Classification (GTDB taxonomy): domain Bacteria; phylum Verrucomicrobiota; class Verrucomicrobiia; order Verrucomicrobiales; family Verrucomicrobiaceae; genus JAGRPD01. Next base: position 4,541 of record JAGRPD010000090.1, on the reverse strand, counting down.
CATGGTCCGCAGTGTGGTGCCCACGGTGATCCAGGAAGCTGGAGATGATGCCAAACCCATCGAGGCCAAGCTGCAGGAGCTGGCAGATCTGCCCAAAGAAAACCTGCTCAGCCCTGATGAGGTCGAGTTCATCCGTCAAGTCGGCGACAACACGGGCTGCATGGCCCTCAAAGGTGCCAGCCAGCGGCATGAAGGTCAGGAGGCCCGTCCCGACGAGTGGCCCATGCGGCCCGAGCTACTGACGCTGGCCGCGCAGTGGAATCTCGGCTCCAGCTGGTGACCCCACGTGGCGGCAGCGTCTGGCTTGCCGCCAGGCTCCGCCGCCAGGCTCCGCCGCCAGGCTTGCCGCCAGGCTCACTCCACGTTCTGCACCTGCTCGCGGATTTTCTCTAGCTCCGTCTTCGCCGCCACCACCAGGTGCGCGATGCCTGCGTCATTGGCTTTTGCACCCATCGTGTTGAACTCGCGGAAAAACTCCTGCGAGAGAAAATCGAGCCGACGCCCCACCGCTTCGTCGCTGTCGAGCGCCTGTCGAAACTGGTGCAGGTGACTGCCCGCCCGCGTCAATTCCTCCGAAATGTCCGCGCGATCCGCAAACAGCGCCACCTCGCGCAGCAGGCGTTCATCATCCAGGGCCACGCCGAGTCCCGCTTGCTCCAGGCGCTTCATCAGAGCTGTCCGGTATTGAGTCGTCACCGCAGGGGCCAGGGCGGAAATGCGCTGGATCAGATCCTCCACCGTGTCCAGCCGGGCCGCGATGTCGGCCCGCAGATGCTCGCCCTCGGTCTCGCGCATTTCACCCAGACCGTCGAGCGCGATCGTCAGCGCCGCTTGGAGGCTTTCCAGCCCTGCCGGCGGTGTTTCCACTTTTTCCAGAAGGGCCACACCCGGCAGGCGCGCCAGCGTCGCGGCATCCAGACTTCCTTCAATGCCCAGACGAGTCCCCAGCTCAGCAAACTGCCGCACCCACTGCTCCGCCAGCTCCGAGTCCACGCAGGCCCGCGCGGAGGTCTCACCTTCGGATTGCTGGGGCTGGATGCTCACCTGGATCCGCCCCCGGGACGCGCGGGCATGCACCTGCTGGCGCAGCGCCAGTTCCCAATCGGGGGTCAGCAAGTCGCGAGGGGCTTGCAGCACGACCTCCAGCTGCTTGCGATTCACCGCACTGCACTCCACCACCCAGGTCGCGGACGCCTCCGTGACCGATCCCCGTCCAAATCCCGTCATGCTTTTCACCATGGAGGCGACTCTGAGCGAGCCTGGCCTGGATGCAATGCAAAAAGCGGCGCGGAGACATTCGGAGTCCGTGTTGGAGAGGCTTTGCTCGGCGTTTGTCTTGCGCGATTTCGTTCTCCAATCGAGGTCAAAAAAATTGAACCTCGGATTAAGCGAAGGCTTGACTCATTTTGCAGAATTTGAAAAAAACACCGCTGATACCCTTACGAATCATGCGTTTCTCATTCCATCCCACCACCCTGTTGCTTGCTCTCAGCGGCCTGTTCCTCGCCTCCTGCGCCAGTGTCAAATCCAATGTCACTCCGGGAGAGACCGTCAAAAACGTTCGTGCGATCTACGTGGAGCACAATCCGGAAGAAGACCAAGGCATTGATGCCATGATCGCTTCCGAGCTTCGCAGCCGCGGCTACCGCTCCACCAACGGACCTGCCTCATCTCGGCCATCAGGCATGGATGCCGTCTTGCGATACAACGACAAGTGGATGTGGGACATCACCATGTATCTGCTGCAGTTGGACATGGCGCTTTACCGGACTGGCAGTGGAAAAATCGTCGAGGCCAGCTCCTACCGTCCCTCCCTCCAGCGCAAGCAACCGCGAGACATGGTCAAGGAAACGCTCGACGCCTTGCTCGCCCCTTGAGGCCACCGGTTGGCGAGCTGAATTTCGGAGAACTCAGGAAATCTCGCCCTGCTTGGATCGAGAAAGGGCTCCGATGCCAACAGGGTTGGCGACATTTTTGTCGCCAACCTCATACCAGCGGAGGCAGAAGTGTCTCCGCTCTGTTTTTCGCGCTCCGAATCGCCACTGACCTCTCTCAGATCTTGCGGCGGCGATGCAGCAGCACGGTGCCGAGTGCCACCGTGGCGAGCATCGTGCGGGAGGGCTCGGGCACGGAACCCACCGTCACCTGAAAATCGTAGTCTGCGACGGTGAACAGGGAATCGAGTCCCGATGAGGACGAGAACAGCGTGTTGAACTGAGCCGCCGTGATGCCCGCCACGGTGAAGCTAGAGTACAGTCCTCCTAGATCGATTGGCGCAGTGGAATTGTGGGCCGTGGTGTTGCCATTGACGGTCAGTTGAAACCCTTCATTCCCCGTGGTGCTGATCTGATTCGGGTCCACCGTGGAAAAACCGTCAAAACCGACCCCGAGGCCACCGCTGCCACCGCCCCCCAAGGTCACCGATCCTGACGCAAAGGAGAACGTCAGAGACTCGGTTGAATTGATCTGATTGCTGCTATTTCCGCTGTCCCCAAACTCCGAGGTGAAGCTCAAAGCGGGCGAACCTATCGCAGCGGAGATCGAGAAAGTCAGCATGATGCTGTCGTCCGCGCTCCCAGTCCCATCCAGGGTGAGACCCGAGATCGTATAGCTCATCTGTCCGCTCGCCAGGCTCCCATTGTCAGCCACCACGGAGCCCACGCTCGAAGTGGCTCCCGTGCCGGATGCATTGGTCACCGTGAGCGTCGTAGCGGCAGAGAGGCTACCAATCCAAAGACCCATCGAAAGGGCTCCAAGTCGGAATAAGGGTGCGAGGTGCATGTGAGCAGGGGGCTGACGTTGCGGGAGCGAAACCATCATAGCCGTCTGTCAAGTTTTGGAAACAAAAATTAGGCAACAATTTTGTTCCAACTGGGGAATCCATGGGGTGATGAGGAAACGGCTGAGGGAAGATATGGGAAACCGTTGCTTCCTCGAATGTCACTCACCGTGATCCTCCACGTTGTCTTTGATCGAGGAAGGGCCTTCGGTGGTCACGTCGATCCATGGGCGATCCCCCGATTTGCGACCGCAGTCCGTGAGCATGTTGTCGGTGACGATCAGGCTGCGGCAAGTGCCCGTGGACCAGACGGCGGGGCTGGAGAGACCGCTGAAGCTGTTGCCGCTGACGACGACGTTGCGTGCGCCACTTTCCAGCAGAACGCCGGTGCCTTCGTCGATGGACATCGGGGTCTTGCCTTCGGCTGGGCGCTTGTCCTCGCCGCCGATCCAGGTGTTGCAAAAGTTGTTGGCCGAGATGGTGTTGCGGCCAGAGTCACCGCTGACGCGCACTCCGAACTGGTGGGCGATGGTGAAGGTGTTGGCGCTCACCGCGCAACCCCAGGCATCGCGCAGGTCGATGCCCCCCTGGAGATGATGGGCGATGACGTTGGCGCTGAGGGTGATGCCGTAGCAGTCGCGGTCGAGGATGATGGCCGTGCCGTTGCATTCCTCGATCATATTCCCACTCAGCACCGAGCCGTAGGTGTTCTCGATCACCACGCCGTGGCGCAGGTGGTCGTCGATGTTGTTGCCGTTCATGCAGAGGTTGAAGGAATCAACGCAGACCAACGCATCTTGGTTTTCCTCGAAGTGGTTCGCATTCACCACGATGTCGTGGCAGCCAAGGATGCGCAGTCCGCAATCGGCATTGTAAGTGAGGATGCTGTCGGCGATGCGCGGGTCCTCATAGCAATGGTCCAGATGAATGCCATTGCCGCCGTTGTGATCGATGGACAGGCCCTCCAGGTAGATTTCCTCGATGAACTTGGCGTAAAGGCCGTCGCCGCTCTTCGGATTGCCGCTGATTCGCAGATCGGCCAGTTGCACCCGCCACAGCCGCGCCTTGGGGTTTTGCTCCACGTCAGCGGGCCGCAGGATGATGGCCGGCTCCCCGGATTCGTTGCGATTGATCAAATGGGTGGCGGCACCCGATCCAATGATTCGAGTCTCAGGTGTATCGACGAGCAGCGGCGTTTCAATCTCGTAGTTGCCCGGTGGGATCAACACCACACCGCCCGTTGCGGGAACTGCGTCAATCGCTGCCTGGAGGGTATTGTATTTCGCAGCGTTGATCGTGACGGGACCCGGGAGTTCCTGCGCCAGAGCGGAAAACGAAAGGAGGGCGAGAAGAAGAAGCGGTTTCATGCAAAGGGGGTGATTGAGAGGATTGGAATGATTTTACAGATACACGGTTCGCATGGCCCGATTTTGCGAGGTTTCTGAACCTTCCCTGCTGCGGATGCGGACAAGTGAGAAGGTTTTTGGAACCACGAATGCACACGAATCGACACGAATGGGAGTCAGGCTCGGCAGGTCGAAGGCTGAACACCGATTGGCAATTGTTAAAGGGGCTGATGGCCTGGGTTGATCGCACTTTTCCCGCAGGAGCAGCTCACCCAGCAAGGGTCAGAGCGCCAGAAACAACCATCAAAAGTCAACCCAGACGAACGACACCGAACCAAGCGCCGAAAAAACAATCACCCCCCCAAAGTCCACCGTTGACCCATCTCATAGGAGCTGTGGCGACGGCGAGCGCAAGA
>JAGRPD010000686.1 GCA_020439875.1 Verrucomicrobiales bacterium | reverse complement strand
CACCACCAACGCACATCGGCGGCTACGACCACTCCAAGGCTTCCATCGTGGGGTTCTGGAGCCCATCGCATCGTCATTCCAAAAGAGGCGCACCAACTTCCCGGATGAACCATTTTCAATGCGGGCGTTGGTGTTGCCACTGAAGACGGTGGTCGTCAGGCGGGTGGCATTGGCCCGATCCACCACCGTGCTGGTGACCCGACTGGATCCGGTGGACGTCACCGTTTCCTCCACGCCTCCGACCGCGCCAAGCTGGTGGCGATGATTGTAACCAAACTCCAGAAGCACCCGTGGCATCTCACTGCGCCATCCGCAGCTTTTGGGCCATCGAAACCTTGGAAAATCCGGCCTTGGCAACTGTGTTGCTGCAAACTTGTTTGACGTCTTTCCCGATGGGTTTGCAGGGTGAAGACTGGGAATTTTGAGCGCAGATCATTGCTTCTTCATAATCACAAGCAACTCATCAATCAGTATAGATGTGATATTCCCAGCTGTGCCTTGGCGATCAAGGTGCAAAAACAGTAAGATGGTCAGCGGCTCAACTCTGTTATCAGTGTTGACCGTGATTGTGGTACTTGGCATGACTGCACCGACTTTCTTCATGTCGATTGGCGGCCAAGCATTGGCTCGCAACCATGCGAGGGCCTGCTTGATCTGCGTCCGGTTCGTCACTGTAAAGGATTGTTGCTTACCTCGTTGATCTTGCACCGTGAGACTCGTCACGCTCGCATCTTCAGGAAAAGCGGGCTGAGGATCATTCATCGCACTGGAAGGAAGGATAAGAGCAATGGACATCATCAGTCCTACCCCATTGAACAGGAGCTGCAAGTGCTTGCACATATTCTTGAAGCTGGAGGAATCAGGGGACGGGGGTGGCTGGCAGCACCGGCTGCGGGGGATTGCCAGCTTTATCAGGGGTGTATTGGCCTGGACTTGGTTTCTGGTTATCGGGGTTCCATTCCGGAGGCTTTGGACCATTGGGCCAATCACCTTCGTGACCCATTTCTCCCACGTTATACCAACCGTCATCCACGATCACTTGGCACTTCTTGTCACTTGATCCACACGCCGATAGAGTGACAGCAAAGTGAACATAGTCATTCGCAGCCTTCTCCCACATTGTTTCAGAAGAAGTCCAACTGCCACCGACTTTGTTTGCAGCCTGATTCAATACACGCGCCCAATCCCAGCAGAGGTAGCCTCCAACATTGTCACCGCTGGTGTTTGTTCCATTTCCAAAGTTGAATTCCCAGGTTGAGATCAAAGCATTGACAGTCTTTTCGGCATCGGACTCGCATTTCTTCACATCTTTGCAGCAACAAGTAGCGCACTTTGCTTTCATGCTTGGCAACAATGCAGTTAGCTTTGCACGAGCGGTTCCAAGATCTGGATTTGCTAGGCCCAGGTAGTCCCAATAGTTCACCGCATCATTCCCCACCATTCCATACAAGTTGATTCCCCCTCTTTCTTCTATGGGATCCCTGTTCAACCACCGCCCCCTCTCCGGCTCATAAAACCGGAAACCGTAATAACACAACCCCGTTTCCGCGTCCGTGTACTTGCCGCTAAACCTCACCGGGTTGAGGCCGGGTT
>JAGRPD010000667.1 GCA_020439875.1 Verrucomicrobiales bacterium | reverse complement strand
CGGGATCAAGGTTGGTCCACGTCATGGCCATTTTGGTTGCCGCGTTGGCATCCACAGCCCCCCCCCCAAATGCGTGTTGATGCTTGATCGGAGCAATCCCAACCCTCCCACCCGAGCGGGACACCCAATCTCGACTGGTTGGATAGAGCTTACGAGAAGAACGAAGCAGGATCTCTTTGACATCTCGCCAACCAAGGTTGGGATTGGCCTCCAGCATCATGGCAACCACACCCGAAATCACGGGTGCTGCGGAAGAAGTTCCTCCGAATTCATTGGTGTAATCACTGTTGGAAAGTTCGCCTACTGTGGCTCCATCATTGTAGCCAGAAAAGCCCTGGAGATCGGTCGTTGTTACGTCCAAGGAGCCTCCCGAAGAAGGAGCTGATACCACGAGGTTGGCACCGTCCTCACTGTAACTCGCTCCATATCCCTTGTTGGTGGTGGCACCCACGGCGAGGACATGGATATCGTTGGCGTAACCATCCTTGTTGGAGTTGTCATCATACTCCTTGCCATTTCCACCCGCAAAAACAAAAATCGTTCCCAGTCCGCCACGTCCAGTCTCCGTCGCATTCTGAACCCCAAGTTTAAAAAGGGATGAAACGTAACCTAATCCATATCCATCTGGATTTCCCCAACTGTTGTTCTTGATCGGAATCGTTCCCGAATCCCGAGTCATCGCATCATACTCATCGTAATCATAGGTGGGACCTGAAATAAACCGATAACCCACCAACGTCGCGCTAGGGGCTGTCCCAACTCCCCCGATGCCATTGCCCCCAACGGCCGCCGCGACACCACCCACGGCCGTGCCGTGATAGTCCTCTTTCGCTGGATTGGGCTGGGGATTGGTATCGCCTCCATTCCAATCGTAGTGCCCTGTGGCAGCGACGTTGGCAGCCAAATCCGGGTGCGTGAGATCCAATCCATCATCGACGATCGCGATTTTGACACCCGTTCCTCGATAGGTATCCCAGGTCGTCGTGGTTTTCGCGTCCTCCCCCACCTTTCCAGACTTTTGCCCGGTGTTTCTCAAATGCCATTGACCGGAGAAAAGCGGGTCGGTGGGGATCCATTTCTTTTGCACCTGTCGGGCCAACATCGGAGAAATCGTCACGCCCTCAGGCAAGGTGACATCGGTTGCCTCCTGCATGGCCAATAAAACTCCCGCTGGGCGGTTCTCAGATCGAACCACGAGGAAAGGCCCACCGACTTTGGCATTGGGGTCAGCCTCGAGCTTGAGGGACTGAAGAGCCGTGCTACGGGCCTCTTCGTCACCACCCGAGAGCAGCAACTGCGACCCCACAATACGGCGGTTGTAGAGGGTGCGCTCTTCACCGCGGGGATACATCACCAGCTGCGCGCGGCCACCAACCTCGTTTTGCGCCGCATTTTCTAATTCCGCAAGGTTCTCGGTCGATTGAATGGATTTGATCGCGCCGTCTTCACCGACGGGTTGAACCCACAGCTCATCGAAGGCCAGTTCATAAACGATCGGGGGACCACCCGAAGAAACTCGCCAATGCCGCCCTGGCTCCAACGGCGCTTCTTGAGCCTCGCGACGCGCCACTTGTCGCTCTTTCACCTCCGCCTTTTTGCGGCTGACCTCCTCGTCGCTCAGGCGTGGCTTTGATGGAACGTCCGACCGATACTTTTCGAGCGCCGCACGGGCATCAACTGGAGCGGCTTGAGCTGAGATGTCTTCGAAAGACTGCTCGGAGGTGGTTTCAGGCACCGAAGAAGCTGTCTTAATGAACTGAGCATCAGAATTGCGTCGCGCATCTCGAGCGATCCACAGACCCGCTGCAGCAATAATGAAAGTCAATGGGATGATTTTCTTATTCACGATGACATTTTTCGTCGAATCACTAATCAAAGACAAGAAAATTTACCACTCAAATCTTGATCACTGCGGCATGGTGTCTTACTTCCTCAAAATGAACCATATACAACACGCTCCGATTTCTGAGCCATCGAATTGATCCTCAACTGAGCAGAGCCTGCTCCACCCGCCCATGGACATCAGTCAGGCGGTAGTGGCGACCTTGAAACTTGAAGGTGAGCCGCTCGTGAT
>JAGRPD010000014.1 GCA_020439875.1 Verrucomicrobiales bacterium | reverse complement strand
TCGCCCTCTCGCTGGCCGCCTCGCTTCACGCGGACCCGGCCAAGATCGAGTTCAACCGCGACGTGCGGCCCATCCTCTCGGAAAACTGTTTTGCCTGCCACGGCTTCGATCCCAAGCATCGGGAGGCGGACCTTCGGCTCGACACCTTTGAGGGAGCGACCGAAAACCGCGACGGCTCGCGCGGCATCGTGCCGGGAGATTTGGCGCAGTCCGATGTCTGGCAGCGCATCGTCAGCGACGACAAAGACGACGTCATGCCGCCGCCCAAGTCGCACAAGCCACCGCTCAGCTCCAAGCAGCGCGCCGTGCTGAAGGCCTGGATCGAACAAGGTGCCTCCTACCAGCGGCATTGGTCTTTTGAACCGCTGCGGCACAACCCGCCACCGTCCATTCAAGGCGCAACCCACCCGATTGACCGCTTCATCCAAAAGCGCCTCGCCGAAGAGCGTCTCCAGCCTTCGCCACCCGCCGATGCACGCACCCTCATCCGCCGTGTCTCGCTCGATTTGACCGGCCTGCCACCGTCACCCGGCGAGGTGCAGGCCTTTGCCAAAGCCTCGGCCATCGACGCTGACCAAGCCTGTGACGAACTCATCGAGCGCCTGCTCGCCAGCCCGCACTACGGCGAGCGCTGGGGCCGCTGGTGGCTGGACCAGGCGCGCTACGCCGACTCGAACGGTTACTCCATCGATGCGCCGCGGCAGATTTGGAAATTCCGCGACTGGGTGATCGAGGCGCTCAATCAAGACATGCCCTTCGACCAGTTCACCATCGAACAACTCGCCGGCGACCTGCTGCCCAACGCGACCGAAGCCCAGCGCATCGCCACCGGCTTCCATCGCAACACGCAGATCAACCAGGAGGGCGGCATCGACAAAGAACAGTTCCGCATCGACAGCGTCTTTGACCGTGTGGCCACCACCGGCAGCGTTTGGCTGGGGCTGACCATCGGCTGCGCGCAATGCCACGACCACAAGTTCGACCCCATCGCGCAGCGGGAATACTACCGCCTCTTCGCCTTCCTGAACAACCAGGACGAACCCACGCTGAAGGTCCTCGATCCCGATCTCGATGTTGATGCCCTCACGAAGGAGCAAAAGGAACTCAGCCACCAAATCGCCGCCCACATCCAAGACAAAAAAACCAAACTGGCGGAGTGGGAATCGAAGCTTGAGGAGAAGTCGCGCAAGCTCTTGAGCAAGGAAGCGGTCAAGACCTTGGCCGTTCCCGAGGCAAAACGAACCGACGCCAACTTCCGCACGCTCTACTCGGCCATGGCCGGCACGGGCGACGGCCAATTCAACACCCTTCACGGCCGGCTCAAGGAAGTGGAGGACCTGCTCAAGGGCGGCACCACCACCATGATCCTCGCCGAGCGCGCCGAGCCGCGAACCACCACGGTATTTATCAAGGGCGACTTCACCCGCCCCGCCGAGGAAGTGACGCCCGGCACGCCGCAGGTGCTGCATGCGTTTGAAGCGCCTTCCAACCGTCTGCCCAATCGCCTCGACCTCGCCCGGTGGATCGTCAGCCCGCAAAACCCGCTCACCGCCCGCGTGATCGTGAACCGCGTCTGGCAGCAGTATTTTGGACGCGGCATCGTCGAGACAGAGAACGACTTCGGCTCGCAGGGAACCCTGCCTTCACACCCCGAATTGCTCGACTGGCTGGCCACCGAGTTCATCGCCAAAAACTGGAGCCTCAAGGACCTGCACCGTCTTATTGTCACCTCGAAGACCTATCGCCAAAGCTCCGCCAACCGCCCCGATCTCGCCGAAAATGATCCCAATAACTACCTCCTCGCCCGCCAGTCCCGCCTGCGGCTTGATGCCGAAATCGTGCGCGATGTCTGCCTCACCGCGAGCGGATTGCTTTCATCAAAAATGGGCGGCCCACCGGTCTATCCTCCCATTCCCGACGGCGTCATGGGCCAGGGTCAGGTGAAGCGCGTGTGGACCGTCAGCAAGGGCGCGGAGAAGTATCGCCGCGGCCTCTACACCTTCGTCTATCGCGCCTCGCCGCCGCCCGAGCTCACGGTCTTCGACGCGCCCGAAGGTTTCAACAGTTGCACCCGTCGCATCCGCAGCAACACCCCGCTGCAGGCGCTCACGCTGATGAACGACGCTGGATTTTTTGAGTTCGCCACCGCGCTGAAAAGCACCATCGAAACCGATGGCCTCGCCGCCGCCTTCGAACGCTGCACCTCGCGCCCGCCCAAGCCCGACGAACTCGCCGTCCTCAAACAACTCGACCCGCTCAACGCCGCCCGCGTGATGCTCAACCTGGATGAAACGATCACCCGCGAGTAAGCCCATGAACGATCTACTTCACCCAACACGCCGTCATTTCCTGAGCCGCTGCGGCCTCGGTGTCGGCTCAATGGCTCTCGGCTCACTGATCGCTCGCGAGGATGCGCTGGTGCCGAGGCGCACCCATTTTCCCGCCAGGGCAAAGAACGTCATCTTCCTGTTCATGGCCGGCGGCCCCTCGCAGCTCGACATGTTTGCGCACAAGCCGGAACTGCAAAAACGCAACGGCCAGCCGATCCCGGAGAGCTTCACCAAAGGCAAGCGCTTTGCCTTCATGGACAGCAGCCACCGCAACAACCTGCTCGCCACCAAATTCAACTTTCGTCAGCACGGCCAGTCGGGCGTGTGGGTGAACGATCTGCTGCCGCACACCGCGTCCATCGCCGACGAACTGGCCTTCATCCACACCTGCAAAACCGACCTGTTCAACCATGCGCCCGCGAAGTTCTACATGAACACCGGCAGCGGCCTGTTTGGCCGTCCCAGCATGGGTGCCTGGGTCACCTACGGCCTCGGCAGCGAGTGCGATGACCTGCCGGGATTCGTCGTACTGCAAAGCGGCCCGCGCGGACCCCGCGGCGGTGCGGTGCTTTGGAGCAGCGGGGTTTTGCCGACGACCTATCAAGGTGTCCCGCTGCGCAATTCCGGTGATCCCATCGTGAACCTTTCGTCGCCGCAGGACATCGATGCGAAGCAGCAGCGTCAGGTCGTCGATGCCGTGCGCGAACTCAATTTGAAGCGCCTCGTTGAAACCGGCGACCCCGAAATCACCACGCGCATCAACGCCTACGAGATGGCCTTTCGCATGCAGACCAGCGCGCCCGAGCTGATGGACATCGGCGGCGAAAGCCAGGCCACGCTCGACCTCTACGGCATCAAGGACGCCAAGGAGACGACCTTTGCGCGCAACTGCCTGCTCGCCCGCCGCCTCGTCGAGCGCGGCGTCCGTTTCGTCCAACTCTACGACACCAACTGGGATCACCACGGCGGCCCCACGGAGAATCTCGAAACGCACATGCCGCTGAAGTGCGCCGACATCGACCAAGCCTGCGCCGCTTTGGTAAAAGACCTCAAATCTCGCGGCCTGCTCGACGACACCATCGTCATCTGGGGCGGCGAGTTTGGCCGAACTCCGATGGGTGAAGTGCGCGAATCCACCGGGCGCAACCACCACATCGACGCATTCACCATGTGGTTCGCCGGCGGCGGATTCAAACCCGGTGTTCAATACGGCGAGACCGACGAGTTCGGCTTCGGTGCCGTCGAAAACCCCGCCCACGTCCACGACATCCACGCCACCCTGCTCCACCAACTCGGCATCGATCACGAGAAGCTCACCTTCCGCTCCCAAGGCCTCGACTTCCGCCTCACCGGCGTCGATCCCGCCAAAGTGCTCACAGACGTCCTCGCATAGAATCGAATGCAATGTAATGAGGGCGACTCGCCCTCATGGGCTGGTGAAAGAGCAATCCTCAGGGCTCCTCAACTTGACGGAGCCTCGCAGTGAATGAAGCTTTTTCCATGCTTCGATTACTTGTTCGAAATATCGAAACCTCCCTGGTTCAAGAACTCCACCGGCGCGCCGCCTTGCATGGAGTTTCAGCGGAGGAAGAGCATCGTCGAATTCTTCGGGCAGCATTGAAGTGCCCTGCGCAAATCCCTCCCACTTTGATCGAATTCCTCACGGATGAAACCAATGCAGTGCATCCTGAAATCGAATTGGAATGGGAACGCAACCGAGACATCGAATTGCGATGCTAAAAGACGAACCCTCCAAGCCGTAATCTCCCAGCCTCTTCCTCCGCGACTCCGCGCGAGACCTTTCCCCCTCCTCCCACCATGATCCACCTTCGCAAAATCACCCGGCGCGAATTTCGCGAACGCATGCAGCGCGGCGAACTCCAGGCCTGCATCATTCCTGTGGCCGCCGTTGAGCAGCATTTGGAGCACCTCGCCATGGAGCACGACTGGCGCAGCGTGAGCGAGGTGGCCCAGCGCGTCGCTGAGGCCATGGCACCGAACGTCATCGTCGCCGAGGGCCTGATGGCGGGCATCAGCGAGCATCACATGCGCCACCCCGGCACCTTGAGCCTGCGCCCGGCCACCTTCCTCGCCGTGATCAACGACCTGATTCGCAGCATGATCCACGCGGGCTTCAAAAACATCCTCGTCCTCAACGGCCACGGCGGAAACATCGCGCCCGTGGCGGGATTGTGGGACCAGTTCCTGCGCGAGTTCGAAGGCGTCAACCTGCACTACCTCACCTACTGGGATGTCCTCTCCGCCGACGATGCCGCCGAGCTGCTCGAAAGCGGAACGCGCCTGCCCGATGACCTTCCCGGACACGCGCAGGAGTTTGAAACCTCCATGGCGCTGGCCGCCTTCCCGGAAAACGTGCGCCTGGATGCCGTCAGTGATCAAGCCGACCCAACCCCCGCGCTCGCCACCGCCGCAAAGGGTGAGGCGATCCTCGAACGCGTGGTGGCGCGTCTCATCACCTTCGTGAGCGAAATGATCGATGGCAAAAGGCAGCCCGAGACACCCCACTTTCATTGAGACCCCGACCTCCATGCATCGCCGCCTCCTTCTCCTGCTCGCCCTCACGCTGCTCACGTCGCTTCCCAGCCGAAGTGCGGCGGACACCGTCAGCGTTTTGACCATCGGCAACAGCTTCGCCGAAAATGCGCTCCGCTTTCTGCCGCAGTTGGCCGAGGCGGCGGGTCACGAACTCATCGTTGGACGCGCCAACCTCGGCGGATGCAGTCTCGAGCGGCATTGGAATCACGTCGCTGCTTTTGAAAAAGATCCGAATAGCGCGGACGGCTCACCTTATGAAAAGGGCACCCGCTCGCTTCATGATCTGCTGACGAGCCGGAATTGGGATTTCATCACCCTCCAGCAGCTAAGCATCAAAAGTCACGACCTCAGCACTTACACTCCCTTTGCCGAGAATCTCTGCGCCTACGTCAGAAAATACGCGCCCGATTCGAAGCTGCTGGTTCAGCAAATCTGGGCTTACCGGGTGGACGATCCCCGGTTCGTTCCCAAAAACGCCGGCAAAGAACCCCACACCCATCTCGAGATGTATCAGCAGGTTCGCGCCGCTTATCACACGCTCGCCGAAGAGTTGGATCTCGAAATCATTCCCAGTGGCGACGCCATGTTTCTTGCTGACACCGATCCCAAGTGGGGATTCCAACCTGACCCGGCCTTCAATCCCAAAACCGCCGTGTATCCGGCCCTTCCCGATCAAAGCCATTCCCTGCACGTCGGCTGGACGTGGCGAAAACTCAGCGATGACGCCAAACCCGCCCTGAGGCTCGACGGCCATCACGCCAATCGCACCGGCGAGTATTTGATCGGCTGCGTTTGGTTTGAGAAACTGTTTGGCCAGTCCGTGGTGGACAACGCCTTTGTCCCCGAAGGCATCGATGCAAACGATGCCCGCTTCCTGCGCGAAACGGCGCATCAAGCCGTGGCCAAGCTATCGCCAACGCAGACCGAAGCGGGAACGACCCGTTAGTCGAAATCGAATTTCACACGGAAAAAGCAGGCCCCAGGCGCAGCGTTGGTCACTCTCACCAAAAGCTCCTGCGCCCCCTCTTCAACCGTCTGACTGCTCAAGATTTCATAGGTCGCGTCATCCCAATCGCGCAGATTGTCGGACTTTTGCAGGATCGAGGCGGCGCCTGCGCGTGTGGGCTCCGGCTGGATAAAGCGCAGTAGCGGCACTGCGTTTTCAACGTCGTTGATGCTGACGAGCTGGCGGCTTGAATGCGGGCTGAGGCCCACGCGGTATTCCTGCCAGGCCCGCAAGCCGTTGCCGTTGGGATCAGCCGTGTCCAGCGATAAACCATGACCTGTTAGCCATTCCAGCGGAGTGCCGTGCTCCACAGTGACCATCGGCTTGAAGGTCAAGTGAACCTGATGCGGTTCCGTCACAGGCCCCAGGTTGTTCACCGCCATCAGGCTACTCGGCTGGCTGTCGAGAAACACCTCATCCAATTCCCAGTAGGTGGCCGGACTCGCCGACACCGTCACGGTGGAAAATTCCGGCACCAACTGCTCGCCAAGAGGTGACACATTCCCCGATCCTTGCTGAGTCACCGTAACCGGATAAAACACCGGGAGATCGACCTGATTCAACCACTCCTCCAAATTCGTTCGCCCATCGCCATCCCGGTCGAAATTTCGGTCCGCAGCGGAAAACGGATTCAACCCCCATGACAACTCGATCGAATCCGGGACACCGTCGGCGTCGCTATCCAGAGGTGCGACCCCGCTCTGCAATGCGGGCCATCCCCCCACCTCACTCTGGCTGTCGATCATGTATCCCGTTCCGTTCCGCACACCCTCCACCACACGCAGGTCCGCCGTGTCACGCCGCCAGGATGCTCCCGCTTTGGCCAGAACTTTGACGGTCGCGAGGTCAGCGGTGTCTGTTAGGATTTCTCCGCCCGGAATGGCGAGGGGCAGACTCTGTTTGTAAGAGGCGCTGGCATGGGCCGAGGAAACCGGTGTCCATGGATCGGCCCACACTGTGCCATTGAGCGCATTCTGCCCAAAATGCGCGCTCGCGTGCGGGCACAACTCTTCGAAGATCCAGTAGCGCAGCGCATACCCCGGAAATTGAGGCACCGGGAGAAAACCCGGAAGCGTGTCTGGCCCCACGAGGTACTGATTGCCGATGAAGTTGTATTTTGCGACCGCATCGCTGTTTCGATTTGCTCCCGCTGCCTCGTAACTGTCCGCGACATCGCCCCAGTTGTAGATGACGTTGTTTCGGAAATCGAGCATCACTCCATCGGGATCCACACTGGCGGAATCCATCCCGTTGATCTGCGGCACCCGGTCCACATGGTGCGCAAACAGATTGTGGTGAAAACTGTACCGCGCCCCGTTGCGACCGCGAATCAAGGACCCCTTGCCGTGCGCATTGCCGCTTGAATGCACGGATTGATTCAGGCTCTCCGCGATCAGGCACCATTGGACGCTGACCCTCGTCGGATCGGGCGTGACGGACAAGGTTTCATCCACACCCCAGGAAACGGAGCAATGATCCAGCATGATGTCGGTGCCTGACATGACGTGGATGCCATCGACATCAGCCTGAGCGATGTCGCCAGGTCGGACGCGCAGGTATCGCACGATGACATGATTAGCCTCGATGATTAAGCCGTAGCCAGACAGGCAAATCCCTTCGCCCGGCGCGGTCTGACCGGCGATGGTGAGATAAGAGTTCCTCACTCTCAGGGGGCTCAACAGGCGGATGGTGCCATCCACACGAAACACAACCGTCCTGGCCCCTGCACTCTCCACAGCCGCTCTCAGACTCCCCGGACCACTGTCCGCCAGATTGGTGACATGATGCACCACGCCACCGCGACCTCCTACGCTGAATCTTCCAAAACCTTGCGCCGTCGGAAAGGCTTCAATCGCTCCTTCTGCGACACTGTGCCCCATGCCTGCCATCAACACGCAGGCCAGTGGCGCACGCAGAAACGTGGTGAAATGGAAACGGAATGTCATGGACGGCGACTTTGACGTCAGCATGACTTCTTTGTTCACTGGCTACGACCACAAAATCACGATCGAAGACCGCACGCCGATCCATGTGAAGACACGCAATGGCGAATGAGTGGCTCAAAAGCCCTCGCCAACTTTCATGATGCTCTTTTGACGCTTCTTCTCCTTCCCACCGCCGCGATTCATCGCGGGCTCCTTGGCGGGATCGTAGTCGGGATTGGCCGTTGGCATCGCCGCATTGGCCTCCTTCAAATACGCATGCAGGCGCGACGCCAACGCATTGGCCAACTCCGGCTCGGCTTGGGCGAGATTGTTTTGCTCCCCAATATCCTTCGACAGGTCGAACAACTTCTGCCCCCCCGTTTCGTAAAACTCGATCAGCTTGTGGTCGCCCAGCAGGATCGCCGAATGTGGTGTGTCGCCCTGATAGTGCGGAAAGTGAAACACCAGTTCCTCGCGCACGCGCTTCACCGGATCGGTCGATCCCGCCAACAAGGGCGAGAGGTCACCGCCATCCAAGTTTGAAGGCAAGGGCTGCTTCACCCCCGCCCAATGGCAGAACGTGGGAAACCAATCGTAACCGACGACGCGCTGATGGCACCATGAGTGCGGCGCAACTCCCGGGCCGCGCACGATCAATGGAACGCGGATCCCACCTTCCCAGAGATCGCCCTTGCCGCCCATCAACGTACGCCGGTTCGAGCCGCCGTTGTCGGACATGTAAATCACATAGGTGGACTCGGACAATCCCAGCTCATCGAGCTTTGCCAGCAACTCTCCCACGCCGCGATCTAAATCCTCCGCCATCGCCGCGCGACCGATTTCCTTATCGTTCCCACCCGGCGCGAGCTGGCGGTATTTCTCGATCAAAGCCGGCGTCGCGTTCTCCGGATAATGCAGCGCATGATAGCTCATTTGAATGAAGAAAGGCTTCCCGGCAGCATGACTTCGCTTCATGAAATCCGCCGCGCGCGAGCCCATGCCAAAGATATCCACCGGATTCGGCGGTCCATGCGGCGCGGCATCGTTGTTGCCCGTGTTGCCATCGCTCTCGTCATAACCATGCGCCTCAGGCCCACCGCCGTTGAGATGCCATTTGCCGTAGTGCGCCGTGGCGTAGCCCGCCGCGCGAAGCAGATCCGCCACCGTCACCTCGTCGTCGCGCAGGTCCTTGCGGCTCTCGCCTTCAATGAGCCGGTGTCCGAATTCGGGAGGCGAGGCCTTGGTCCAACGCAGCACCGCCGGATTGCGCCCCGTTTGCAAACTGATCCGCGTCGGCGAGCATACCGGTGCCGGCGCATAAGCCGCACTGAAGCGCATCCCTTGCTCCGCCAAATGGGCAAGGTTCGGTGTCTCCACAAACGCGTGCTTCGAGTCGGGCATGTCGGGGTGCATTGGGCAGGACAACCCTGCCCACGCTTGATCGTCGGAGAGGAGGAAGAGGATGTTTGGCTGCTCTGCACCGCGCACCGGTGAAACCGTCAGGCACAGCGCCAACGCGAAAAGGGTGATCGTTCTCATGCCTGATCCAACCACGGCACCGTCAATGCGTTTTCAAGAAGTCCAATCCAGTTTGTCAGGATTGCGTCAAGTCGCTTCGAATGGCCTTCGGAGCCGACGCAATCCGCATGAGCTTTCCATTTGCAAATTTCGGATTGAGTAAGATTTTCCCACCGTGACCACCGTCCTCTCTCAAAAGGGTCAGATCGTCCTTCCGGGACCGATCCGTCAGCGGCTTGATTTGCAGGCGGGCGACGATTTCGAAGTCTGCGTCGAGGACGATGACACCATCAGCCTGCGGCGGATCAGCCAACCGGCCAATCGCGGCCTGGTGGACTTGCTTGCGGCCTGCCCAAGCCCCTTGGAGATTCCAGAACGCGAGCAAGATGAACGCGAGCCCCCGAAGCTGTGAGTTATTTGGTGGACACCAACATTTGGAGTGAACCAGCCCGGAAGAAGCCAGACCCTCGGGTGACGCAGTGGCTGCGTGACCATGAAAGCGAACTCTACGTCAGTTCCATTTCCATTGGTGAAATCCGGCGCGGCATTGAACGACTGCCCACCAGCGCGCGTAAGACGAAGCTTCACACCTGGCTGCAATCCATCTGCGACTGCATGAAGGGACGCGTGTTGAGTTTCAACACGAGCACGGCTCACGTCTGGGGTCAGCTCAAAGCAAAATGGGATCGCCAAGGGATCCGTGTGCCATCCATCGACAGCCAGATCGCCGCCACGGCACACCGGCACGGATTGGTCTTGGTGACTCGCAATGTGCGGGATTTTCAGAACACGGGGATCAAGCTTTTGAATCCTTTTACGGACCCTCTGTGACACCCCGCCAGCGCACTGGAAAACCGCCCATCACGAAAGACGATGCGAGGGGTTCTGCCGTGGGGCGCAATCAACCTGAATCATCGTGCTGATGATTGGACCCTATAACTGTGTTCCACCGTCCCATTTGCGAGACTGTCTCGAGTGACTCCGGGAACGATGGATCGAACGTAATCGACCTTTGCTTCCTGCGGCCCGACCGTGACGCGAAGATGGCCGGAACTGCCGAGGATGGTGCCGGTGTAGCCGTACTCCTCCGCGCTGCGGGTGCCTCCGCTGGGATGACCGGGCTGCGGCACTTCTTGGTAGATGATGCCATCGAGTTCTTCCTTCGCAAAGAGGTGATCGTGTCCATGGAAAACGATGCTGACGCCATGTTGGACGAGCAGTGGATGAATCGGCATTTCCCAGCCGGGACGGTGTTCTTTGAAGCCGTCACTGCCATCCGCGTTTTTCCCGCCCCACTCCATGTACGGTGCCGTCGCCACGCCTCCACGAACGTCCTTTCCCAATCCTCCCACCAGGTGATGAATGAAGACGAACTTGAACGGTGCCGAACTGTTCCGCAGCGTTTGGGTGAGCCAGCGATACTGCGCCTCGCCCAGCGTCATTCCCCATGGATCATTGCCTTTGCGCTGGGTCGTCGGCCAAAAAGGATCGAGCACCACGAACAACGCGGTGCCCCACTCGAAGGCGAAGTGGCTGTTCTGGTCATTTCCATCGGTGGGGTTGGGAAAGTACCTCTTTCGCATATTCATCGACCACTCCGCCATCTCGGGGCGGTCGCCGCGCTCGCCGTCGTGATTGCCCAGGGTCATGAACATCGGTACACTGTGCGCAATGCGGCCCAGGTAGTAGCGCTGCGCTTTGTACTGCGATTCTGAGCGGGTGTAGAAGGTGCCGAACTTGTCCACCATCGTGGTGTCGCCCAGGTCGATCATGAAGTCCGGCTGATCGGCCAGCATGTTCGCCAGCGTCTGTTGGTAAACCCGCACATCGGTGCTCGCATCAAGGTGCGAATCCGCCTGCGTGACAAAGGTGAAGGTGGAGTCCGGCGCACGCTGCGTGTGAAAGCGGCGCGGCGCATCCTGCACCGGTTCCCCGCCTGGACGCCGATACGTCATGCGATAGGTGTAACCTGTGTCCGGCTGCAAACCTCCCAACACCAAATTCTGCGGCTCACCCGCCTTGAGCTTCATCCCTTCCGTGCGTTGCGGCGGATCGCCATACTCGATGAACGCCTCCAAATCTTCCCACGCCAAAACGCTCACCGTCACCGACTCGGCTCCCGGACGGCACAGCCACAGGTTGAACAAATAGGATGGCACCACCGCAGGCTCCACCTGGCCACCCGGACCCGCGCCCTGTCCCTTGCCTTCTTGGCCCTTCGGTTTTCGATCCGGCGCGGCGGCAATGACAAAGATCGCGAGCAACGCCGCGAAAATGGAAATCCATGCTGGTTTCATGAGGTATTCAATTGCCCTGTCGTCAACACTGTTTCAAGAAGTGCCACCAGATTTGTCAGGTTAACGTCAGCGTACGAGGCGTCGTAAGGGCCTTCTGGCCTGTGTTTCAATTCAAACCAGAAGCTGCAAAAAGTCTGATTGCGAGCCGTTCACCCTTGTGGCACACTCTGGCACACATTTCAAACAGACATGTCCACCGTTGCCTCAACCCTTCGCTCTGACCGCCTCGTTGCCCGCGTCACCCCGAATGACAAGGCATTGCTTGAGCGTGCTGCGGGCATTGAAGGCTGTTCCGTGGCGGCATTTGTGGTTTCCTGCGCGAGGGAGGCTGCCGAGAAGGTCGTTCGCCGCCATGAGACCATTCAGCTGAACCGTGCGGAGTCATTGCGTTTTGCCAAAGCCTTGCTCGCCCCTCCGAAAGCTCCGTCCAAGCGACTCAAGGAAGCTGTGACGCACTACCGCGCGACCGTCAAAGAGCGCTGAGAACCTTCTCGGCCTGTTTCATCGTGAGAAACATTCTGCGCTCCGTGAGTGCTTGGAAACCAAAGAACTCATAGAAGGTCCGCGCCTTCTCATCCTTCGGATCCGTGATCAAGGCGAGTGACGCCACTTCCTGTGAAGCAGAAACAGCACGATTGAGAGCGCTGAGCATGAGCCGCTGGCCGATGTTCTGACCCTTCATCTGCACAGCACGGGCCAAACGCCCCAACAAAGTCGCAGGCATCTCCTCGTAACGCGGCAGCTTCTTCGCCATCGCCTCAGGTAACACGGTGCGGGCGATCGTGGCCGCTGAGAGAGTGTAGTAGCCCACCACTCTCGTGGGATCCGCTTCAGGAACCATCACGAAGCACATTGACGTGCCCGCCTCCATTTCTTTCCTGGCGCGAGTGCGCAGGAAATCGTTCAATGCGGTCACTCCACAGTCGAACTCGTCCCTGCGGTGTCTCGCGGGATCGAGGGGTTCGATGATGAACAATTGAATCGAGTCACTCATCGTCACTCCCCCCCTTCTTTCGCTGGTCTTTGACCGCCTGTTTGTCTTTGAGTTGATCGAGCGCCGCCATGAGCCCGTCCAACTTAAAACGATTTGTTTGGCCTACGCGAACGACACGTTGAAGATACTTTTTCTTCTCCAAGCTGGCGGCGTACCGTCGTGCCGACTTTACCGAGACATGCATTCTCTCCGCAATGGTCTTATAAGCAGGAAATGGTGCCGCAACATCCCACTTGTGTTGCATCAAGTGAATCACGAACATCGCCTCACCATACGTCAAGTCGTAGGGTTTCAGGCGATGGTAATTCTCAAGGAAGAAATTGCTGACGGGAACAAAACCATCCGACACAAGCTTGGCTGTCCACTTGCGCTCGAACGCATACTTGTTGCTGGCTCTTGAGGGTGTTGGCATGGCGAAAGGATCGTTGACGAGCAAGTCATTCGCAACGTTTTAAGGATTTGACGACTGCTTGTCCATCAGTGCCTATTGCCAATCTTCGTCTGTGGTTTGTTGCGTCTTCTTAAGTGCCCGCCAATGACAACCCCCAATAGTCAAATTTGTCCATCCCCCTGGACGTCACTGACCAAGGGGTTGGACGTATTTTCCCTCGCGCGTCTTGGATGCTTCTGAAGTGCCCTCTCGCAAAACTACCGCATAGGCACACCACTCACGTCCAGATCGGGCTTCGTGTTCCAGCGCGGAGTCCAGCCGGGTTTCTCAATCTTGGTGCGGAAGAGGATCGTGTTGTCGAGCGCGAGGTCATCGGTCCAGATGAACTTGGCCCCTTCGAAGTCATTCTCGAAGTAGGGCTGCTTGGGGTCCACTTCTTCGACGGTGTATTCCTTCGCGTTCTGCCATGCGCTGTCATCGAAATCGACCGCCCACCAGTTCGCTGGCAGTTCCTCGTGTTTGACCTGTGGATTCTCGGTGTCGCCATTGACGGGCCCATGGAAAAAGTTCTTCGCCTTCCAAGTCGCGTTGGTGACCGTGCCATCGCCAAACTTCAGGATGAAGCCGCCGTCACCGATGCTGGTGCCGTATTCGAGACCGGTTTTCGGATCGGCGTTGTCCTTTGCCAACACCGCGATCGTCATCGGATACTCCGGCAGAAAATCGACACTCACGACGTTGTGCGGCGTGAACTGGATCGGATCGACCGCGACGAGGCGACCATTCACGTAGAGCATGAACCAATTGTCGGCATAGACGTTGAGTTTGATCGTGTCGGCGATGCTCGGCTTGACCAGCCCGGGCGGGCCGCCTTTTCCTTTGCCGCCATTGCGACCTTTGGGTTGCTCAGTGGTGGGTGGATTCGGTGGGCTTGTTGCTGGTGCAAAATTGCGGGTAGAAGATGAATCCTGTTCCCCATTTTTTACCACCGATGTATTACCACCAGAATCAGGAGATTCTCGACTGCTGTGAACGACACGCAGCGAGGAGTTCGCGAGCACTTTGCCATTCATCGCAGTGATGAGTTCTTCGCGTCCGGGCTTGTCGGTGACTTTCAACGGCTCGGACAAGGCATAAAGTGTGATCACATAAGTCTTCGCGCCCGGACCTTTGGAGTGCGGCGGCTCGTAACCGATTTCGCCTTTGAAGCCGGTGCCGAGCTTGCCGATGTCGGTGACGTTTTTCGGCAGGCTCAGCGCATTGCTGGGGATGTCGTAAACGGTCCAATACCACTTCCGATCTCCATCCGGCGTGACGTGATCCATGATCAAGGCATAGCCTTTGGTGCCTGCGGGTGCGCCAGTCCATGCGAGCGGCGGGCTGATGCCATCGCCATCTCCGGTGAACTCGACGGGCAGCGTTTGCAGGTCTTCGACGACGGGGCTGTTGAGCATGAATTTGCCATCGCTGCTGCGCGGTTGATCGGGAAGCGCGACAAATGCCTGCCCTTTGCCTCCACGTTCACCGCCGCCACCTTTCTTCATCTCTTCGCGTGCGGGAGGCTCCTCGCCGCGCGGTTGCGGAGCGCCTGTGACGGGCGCATTGCCTGCGAGTTCATCAAGCTCCGGCGTGTCGAGCTTGCCATCGCGATTGTGATCCAAGGCATTGAACTGCTCTTTCGCCCTCGCCATCGCTTCGGGGATGGCCACGCCTTTCTTCGTGGCATTCGACTTCGCGTTGTCGGTAAATTCCTGCGCGGTGACAACGCCGTCGCCATTCACATCAAGGATGCCTTCGATGGCGGCCTGCGGACGCGGTGGACGACCGCTTTCCTCACCGGGACGCGGCGGCGGTGGATCATCGCGGCGCATCTCGCCTTCGCGACCGCCTTTGCCCTTGCCTTTTCCTTTGCCCTTCATGCCCTCGGGGCCGCCGCCGGGCGGACGGCCAGATCCACCGCCGCCACCTTGACGACGTGCGGTATAGACTTCATCGGACGTGCCTTCGCGACCGTTGTCGAAGTGGAAGGGAAAGGTGCCGTCAGCCTTGATCGAGTAGCTGACGCTGCGTTTGTCGTCATTCACCTCGTAGCTGAGTTTGTAGCTGTCGCTGCCAGTGCTCTCAAAACCCGTGATCTCCGCCCCGCGCAGTGGAGGCAAGGCTTCGCGAATCGGTTGGGCTCTCGGCTGAGGGTCCACCTGCCCGTCCGCCTCCACCACTTCACCGTGAAAACCACCGAACACATACGGATACTTCATCGAAGCATGGTAGTGATAGCCCTGCCCGTCATGCTCGTGACCGTGGCACTCGTCCAGATCCCTTGGTGCCAAACCATCCGCCTCCGTCAAACCCAGCACCGGATAGCCATCGAGTCCAAAAGCCACCGGCTCGCCTTTTCCCACGATCGCCTCCAGATGCAGCGGCGCAATGTGGTAATGATAATCGTCCGCGCGCCCGCAGTGCCCGCCCCATCGGTCAAGTTCACCGATCTCGTAGCTCACCTCACCCCGATTGTTCTGCGGGTTGAAGATCGGAATCCCATTCACCGCCAAGGCAATGGCACCACGCAAAAAGCGACCCTGAATCATCGCGGGCTGTGCCGCCGGAACCGGTTTCAGCGGGATGCGCCAGGCATTGTCACCGAAATAGCTTTGCGGCAGCGGCACCTGCTGCTGCCAGGCGGTGATGCCGATCATCATCGGATGATCCGGCAGCCCGTTCGAACCCACGTAGAGAAACTCACCGTCCGCGCGCAAGTCGAGCCGTTTGAAAGGCAGAAACGGCTTCGCGGTCTCCGGCGCATCTGCCGCCGCCGCCATCGCCGCCGCAGCGAGTTGGAGCGATGCCGCCGTGGACGCCACTTCCATGCGGCTCCTTTGCCACTCCTCCAGAATGTGAGTCCGCAGTTCCTCCCGCTCAGCCATTGTGTCACCGGGAGTCCAGGTGTGAGCACCCACGGTTGTCGCGACACCGAAGATCCAGGCAAGAATCGTTTTCATGAGGCCAAGATAAACCCGCCCCGCGTCAGACTGACTTCAAGAATTTAAGATCAATTTGTCAGCAAATGGTAAAAGCCTTGGCTCCGGGGCTTTCATCCGCTGAAACTGACGCTATGCGAATCCTGGTCATCGATGACGATGCGGAGCTGTGCCAGCTCGTGGCGGACTACCTGGGCCCGATGGGTTTCACGGTGGAGTCGATTCACGAGGGCGAGCCCGGTGCGGAAGCCGCGACCTCAGAGTCGTGGCACGCAATCGTGCTCGATGTGATGCTCCCCGACATCGACGGCTTTGAGGTGCTGCGTCGGATTCGGGAGAAGTCGAAGGTCCCGGTGATCATGCTCACGGGTCGTGGTGAAGAGGTGGATCGCGTCGTCGGTTTGGAACTCGGTGCCGACGACTACCTGCCGAAGACGTTTTCCTCGCGCGAGCTGCTGGCGCGCCTGCGCGCGGTGGTGCGGCGCGCAGGCTGGGTCTCGGAATCGGCTCCCACGCTGCCATTGAAAGAGATCGTCATCGGACCCCTGCGCATCAACCCGGAGGCACACACCGTCGTGCTCGACGACCGTCCGATGGAGCTTACGCCTGCGGAATTCGGACTGCTGCTCTCGCTGGCGAAGGCGCGGGGTCGGGTCAAGACGCGCGAGCAACTCATTGAAGAAGTCGCCGATCGTGAGTGGGACGTTTTCGACCGCGCCATCGACATGCACATCTCCACGCTGCGCAAGAAGCTCGGCGACGATCCGAAGAACCCAACCTTCATCAAGACGGTGCGGGGCTATGGCTATCAACTCATCGATCCGAGGCGCTGAAGGGATGAAACACCCACGTCTGCCGATCTACGCCAAGGTGCTGCTCTGGTTCTGCGTAAACCTGGCGCTGCTGCTGGTGCTCGGTGGGCTCTTCCTGCGCGCACAGTTTGGTTTGGGATTGGACTGGTTCCTCTCAGGTCCGACCGGAGACCGGTTTGAGTCCTTTGCCGAACGACTCACCATGGAACTGCGTCAGATGCCGGAGGAAGAATGGGCAGCAACTCTCAGGCGACACGACGATGCACTCGGCGTCACCCTCGCGCTTTTCGGCAGCGATGCCAGCCAGCGAGTCGGACCGCCTTTGAGCCCGCCTGCGAAGGTTCGCTCCAAGTTGATCGACAAGCGTCAATCCGAACGCATGCCACCGCCCTTCCGACCCGATCGCAAGGGTCCCAAAGTGCGTGCACCGAAGTCCGAAGACGAGAATCCACCCAAACCCCGCTTCATGGTCCGTGCCGAAACATCGCCAAAGTATTGGGTTGGCATTCATCTCTCGCTGGCCCACGGCGAGGGTCATTCGCGCATTCCAGTCACTCTCGTGGCGGCCTCCGACTCCATCACCGGCGGCGGCTTGTTTTTCAATCCGTGGCCGTGGGCAGGCCTCGCCGCCGGATGCCTCCTGCTCTCCGCACTCGTTTGGCTACCGGTGGTGGGCGGCATGACCCGCGCCATCCGCCGGGTCAATGAGGCGTCCAAACGCATCGCTGCGGGAACCTTCAGCGTGCGCCTCCCGGACGGGCGCTCGGACGAACTCGGCGAACTCGCGTCGTCAGTGAACTCCATGGCCGCTCAACTTGGCGACTATGTGAGTCAGCAGCGCCGCATCACCGCCGACGTGGCGCACGAACTCTGCTCTCCGATTGCGCGCATGCAAATGGCGCTCGGGGTGCTCGAACAACGCGGCACACCGGAGCAAGCCGCCTATCTGACGAAGATCGACGCCGAACTTCAGCACATGGCCCGGCTGGTTGAGGAGGTCATGGCTTTTTCAAAAGCCGAAACGCTTCCCGAACGAGAAACTCCCGAGAGCTTCGAACTCCGCTCCATGATCGAAGCCCTCATTGCCCGCGACGGAGGAAGTGAGTCCACCTTCCAAATCGATGTCCCCGAGTCCCTCTCGCTTCACACGTTGCGCGATGCTCTCGAACGCGCCCTCGGCAATGTCATTCGCAATGCCGTCCGTTATGCGGGTCAGGCTGGCCCCGTCGAGATTCGCGCGGCTCAAGACAAGGCGGACGTTCGCATCGTCATTTCAGATCACGGCCCCGGAGTGCCTCGCGAAGCGCTGCCGCGTCTGTTCGAACCCTTTTTCCGCCCCGAAGCCGCCCGCGCGCGCCACAGCGGCGGCAGCGGTCTCGGCCTGGCCATCGTCAAGCGCTGCATCGAGGCCTGTGGAGGAGAGGCCACCGCGTCACTGCCCGAAACAGGTGGCTTGATGATCCAGCTCACGGTTCCCGTCCATTGGCACGGCCCGTCTTCCAAATCCTGACACCTTCCCAGCACGTCTCCCCGACTGCATCGAGCGTGATTCCCAACTCCGGGTTGCCCGGCTGTCCTCCCTCGCTCCATTGTCCGCGCGACCATGCCCGCCAAACTCACCCTCTCCCAGCTCTCCAGCCTCCTGTTCAGCGCCTGCGACGACCTGCGGGGAAACATGGACGCCTCCGAGTACAAGGAATACATCTTCGGCATGCTGTTCCTGAAGCGGTTGAGCGACCTCTTCGACCAGGAAAAGGACGCCCTGCGCCGGGAACTCACCGCCCGCGGCATGAAGCCGGAGGTGCTCGCCGTTCAGCTCGAAAACCCCGACAAGTTCACCTTCTTCGTCCCACCCGAGGCCCGGTGGGACACCATCCGCCACGTCAAAACCAACGTCGGCACCACGCTGAACAAGGCCCTCGAAGCCATCGAGGATGCCAATGTGGACACGCTGGAGGACGTGCTCAAGCACATCAACTTCAACCGCCGCATCGGCCAGCGCACGCTGGATGACGACACGCTCTCGAACTTCGTCCAGAACTTCGAGAAGATCCCCCTTCGCGATGAGAACTTCGAGTTCCCCGACCTCCTCGGCGCGGCTTACGAATACCTGATCAAGTTCTTCGCCGATTCCGCCGGGAAGAAGGCGGGCGAGTTCTACACCCCGGCGGAGGTGGTGCGCGTCATCACCGAGATCCTCGCACCCGAGCCCGGCATGAGCGTCTATGACCCCACCTGCGGCTCCGGCGGCATGTTGATCCAGACGCGTGATTACGTGCGCGAGTGCGGCGGCGATCCGCGCGACCTCGCCCTCGCCGGGCAGGAGAGCATCGGCACCACCTGGTCCATCTGCAAAATGAACATGCTCCTGCATGGCATCCCGCACGCCGACATCCGCCAGGAGGACACCCTGCGCCATCCGCAGCACAAGGCCGAGGGCGGCGAGCTGCGGCGTTTCGATCGCGTGGCGGCGAATCCGCCCTTCTCGCAGAACTACATCAAGAAGGACATCGAGTATCCCGGCCGCTTCGCCGTCTGGCTGCCGGAGAAGGGGAAAAAGGCCGACCTCATGTTCGTGCAGCACATGATCGCCGTGCTGAAGGCAGACGGGAAAATGGCCACCGTCATGCCGCATGGCGTGCTG
Source organism: Verrucomicrobiales bacterium (assembly GCA_020439875.1). Classification (GTDB taxonomy): domain Bacteria; phylum Verrucomicrobiota; class Verrucomicrobiia; order Verrucomicrobiales; family Verrucomicrobiaceae; genus JAGRPD01. Next base: position 3,436 of record JAGRPD010000014.1, on the reverse strand, counting down.
TTTCGCGGTGGTGAGGAAAAGGAAGCAAGACGGCACTTCATCGAGCGCGGCTGGCTGGAGGCCGTCATCGGCCTGCCCGCCGGGCTGTTCTACGGCACCGGCATCCCCGCCTGCATCCTCGTGGTGAACAAAAAAGGCGCGGCCGACCGGAAACACGTCTTCTTCATCAATGCCGACCGCGAATACCGCGAGGGCAAGGCGCAAAACTTCCTCCGCCCCGAGGACATCGGCAAAATCGTCCACGTCTATCGCCAGCGACAGGACGTGGAGGGTTACGCCCGCCTCGCCCCCGTCAGCGACATCGAGGAGGAGGATTGGAACTGCAACATCCGGCGCTATGTCGATAATGCCCCGCCACCCGAGCCGCACGATGTCCGCGCCCATCTGCATGGCGGCGTGCCCGCGGTGGAGGTCGAGGCCCTCGGTCGTTTCTGGGTCAACTACCCCGGACTGCGTGAGCGGGTGTTTCAACCACGGATAAACACCGATGAACACGGATCAAACCCGCACCAAACAGCGCCAAAGAAAGATACTTCCGGCATCCGTGTCCATTCGTGCCCATCCGTGGTTAATGATTACGCCGACTTCACCCCCGCCGTCACGGACAGACGCGCCCTGGCCGATCTGGTGAAAAGCGATCCAGGCATCGCCGCCGCGCACGCCGCCTTCCGCCGCACGCTGGAGACCTGGTGGGGCCAAAACCTGCCGCATGTCGAGGCCCTCGCGCCCGTGGATGGAAACAAGGGCAACGTCTATGAACTCCGCCGCCTGCTCTTCAGCAGCATCGCCGGTGCCTTTGCCCCACCAGCCCCAACGGGGCGGGACAACGAAGTCCAGGGCAACGCCCTGGGATCACGATCCATCCAGCCCGCCAGCCCTGAAAGGGCGACACACACCGCAGCCTCGACATCTCGAGCCAACGAAACGGCCAACCTTCTCACCGATCATCAGGTGCGCGGCGCGCTGGCCCGTTTTTTCGAGTTCTTCAAGCCCGAGTTCAAATCCATCGCCTTCTCCGGCTGGGGGCCGGAACTCATCCCGGACGACGACATCCTGGAGAGCCAGTTCCCCGAGGTGCTGGCCGAGATGGAAAAGAACCGCCTGCGCCTGGCCGAGATGGCCGCCCTCTTCGCCGCGGCGGATGAGGAGGACTACGAGGACAGCGACGACACCGGCGTTCTCCCCGGCGACGAGGTGAAGCGCCTCAAGGCCGAGCTGAAGGAACTCAAAGCCCAGGCCAGGCTGGCCAAGAAAGAAGGCGAGAAAGGCGACTGGCACGCCTACACCGCCGACGCCGCCGAGATCGAGCAGCGCCTGCTCAAGCACAAGGCCCTGGAGGATGAAGTCCGCGATCTGAAGGCCCAGCTCCGCGCCACCGAGAAGAAGCAGGAGGACCTCGTCACCGCCGCCCGTGCCAAGATCGACACCGACGAGGCCAAGCGCGTCATCCTCGACCGCCTGCACCGCATCCTCCTCGAAACGTATGAGAGCTACCTCCGCGCCGACCAGCGCGCCTGCCTCGCCGCCCTGGAAAACCTGCACGCCAAATACGCCGTCACCGCCAAGGCCATCGAAGCCAAACGCGACACCGCAGCGGCGAAGCTGAAGACGTTTTTGGAGGAGTTGGGGTATGAGTGAAGCACCGCTATCGGTAATCGCGGATATCAATCCGCCCCTTCCACGTCATGTCCGACACAACGAACTTGTGTCGTTTGTGAAGATGCAAGACGTCGCAGAAAGCGGTGGTATCAGGTCCGCAGCAGACGTTCCATTTGGAAGTGTTTGCAATGGCTTCACTCGATTTGCTGAGAATGACATTCTCTTCGCCAAAATCACTCCTTGCATGGAGAACGGCAAAGGAGCCTTGGCCAAAGGGCTGACGAACGGGATTGGATGTGGCAGCACTGAATTTCACGTCCTCCGGGCCAAAGAAGACAATTGCCCGGGCTTCATATATCAAGTCGCACAATCCCACGCTATTCGACAGAAAGCTGAGATGCGTATGTCTGGATCAGCCGGACAACAGCGTGTCCAAGCAGAGTTCTTCAAAACGCATCGGGTTCACATTCCCAAACCACCCGAGCAACGCCGGATCGCCGAAATCCTGACGACGGTGGACGAGGCGATGGAGCAGACGGAGGCGCTGGTGGGGAAGCTGGAGCAGATGAAGGCGGGGCTGATGCACGACCTGTTCACGCGCGGCGTCACCCCCGAAGGAAAGCTCCGCCCCACCCGCCAACAAGCCCCCCACCTCTACCACGAAACCCCTCTCGGCTGGATTCCGAAGGAGTGGGAGGTGAAACCTCTCGGTCATCTGAGTGAAATCGTGTCCGGTGTCACGCTTGGTTCCAAACTCACCATCACAGGCGGAGTCAGAGTCCCTTATCTCCGCGTCGCCAACGTGCAGGACGGTTACCTCGACCTGAGCGATGTGAAACACATCACCGTTACTCCAGCCCAACTGGAGAAACTGGCTCTGAAATCAGGAGATGTGCTGATGAATGAAGGTGGAGACTTCGACAAGCTTGGTCGTGGGTCAGTCTGGCAGGAAGAGATCACGCCGTGCGTTCATCAGAACCACGTTTTCCGCGTCCGGCCCAAGGCTGGGATACTTCGTTCCTATTTCCTGGCGTTTTGGTCGCAATCGGAGGCAGGCAAACGCTACTTCATTTTGAACTCGAAGCAGTCCACCAACCTCGCATCCATCAATTCCACCCAGCTTCATAAGTTTCCCGTGGCTCTGCCCAAATTGAGTGAGCAGGAACAGATCGAAGGCCGTATCGCTGCGCTCAAAGGCAAGATCGACATCGAAACCACCCACCTCGCCAAACTCCGCCAACAAAAACAAGGCCTGATGCAGGACCTGCTGACGGGCCGGGTGCAGGTGAATATCCCTGAATCCTCATGACAACGCTCGGGATTGATCTCTCCTCCATGCCTCCCGGAACGGCGGCCTGCCGGATTGACTGGGAGGATGATCTTACCGGCAAGGTTTGTGAACCTGAGAACAAGTGTGATGACTCGAAACTGAATCGACTGATCTCCGAATGCGGTGAGGGAGCGGGCATCGGGATCGACGCACCGTTTGGCTGGCCAGACGCCTTTGTGAAGGCCGTGGCAGGTTGGCCCCATGAGCAGTGGGGAGAGGAAGTCCGCGATGAACTGCGCTTCAGGCAAACGGATCGCTTTGTGATTCAGTTTTTCAAAGACAGGCCCCCCACGTCACTCCTCTCAGTGTTTCGAGTGAACGGATTGCTCTCCCTGCCATGCGCGCGATGGCCCTGCTGAAACGCCAGGGCGTGATGGACAAAAGCCGGATCATTCGTGAAGTTGGTGCACCTCTTTTGGAATGACGATCCGATGGGCTCCAGGACGGCACCATGGCAGCCTTGGAGTGGACGTAGCCGCCGGTGTGAGTGGGTGGTGATGGGTGGGC
>JAGRPD010000089.1 GCA_020439875.1 Verrucomicrobiales bacterium | reverse complement strand
AGTTTGCCCGCATACATCGTTTGCAGGTCGGTGACCGGCTTCATCAGTTCGGTCTTGGATTCCTCATAGACCTTGGCCAGTTGGGAAAGGGTGGTGGCGGTGTCTTGGGCTGGGAGTGTGGTGGCGACAACAAGGACGCTGAGCAATGCGGAGAAGAGTCGTTTCATGGGAGGAAAAAAGTTAGTTCGATTGGCACTCGAACCAAAGTCGAAGAGGTCGCGGGTTGGTGATGGAAGAGGCGGCGGAGTAGGTGACTTGGGAATTGCCCGGGCATCGGCTTCGATTGCCAATCGAAGCTATCGGTAGTGGAGGGAGCTTAGTCTGCTTTCAACCACAGCAGGTAGCTCAAGACCGGAGTCTCATCTTGCATGTCGCGGTAGAGAAAAGGCCAGACGGAGCCGTCCATCTTCGCGATGGCCTCGGGTTCTCCATGGAGAGGTTTGAACTTGTCAGCGCCCGTCCCGATCTGCCACTGACCGTCCTTAAAGCAGAGGTGACCTCCATTGCCCACCCTGACTGCCGCCACTGCACGGGCATATTCCCTGCTCCCCTCGGTCTCCAGTTTGTCCACATTGAATTGGTAAACGGTCTTGCCTTTTACTTCCACCACCACCTCAAACGGCATGGCCCAAATGCGCGTGATATTCCTCAGCTCACGTGGAAACGACTTGAAGAGGTGCTCCCCGTGCCGCCAGCCCATGAGATCCCCGTCGTTCGTGACGACGAAGGCTGCGTAGCGCGAGGCTGCGATTCGGCTAATGTTTCTGAGAGCTTCTGGCGGAGGCTTGGGGAATGGCAATCGATTTGCTGCCGGGCCTTCATAGAGAGCTCCCCAGACATGCACCGTGCCATCCTCCAACAAAGCGATGGCGTGCTGCTCTTCGATGAACGCTTCTGACACGGGTCCGGGGAGATCCTTCACCTCTCCGCTGATCAGATCTGTAAGCTTGCCTTCGGAAGTGATGACCCAGGCAGACCTCTCCAGGGAGCGTGGCGCATTGACGAGCTTCCGAATGCTGCTCTTTGAAAAGCTGCCCTTCTCCACATGCCAACCGATCGCGGTTCCATTCTTCCGAAGGGCAACCCACATGAGAGTGTTTCCAGTCACATCAATGAAATCAGTGATGCCTTCAGCGGGGCTAAGATCCACTTCTGACGCCGTAATGCTCTTCATTCGTCCCAGCGCATGGAGACGCCCCTCCTTGAAAGTGAACTCCGTCGGAGCGCCGCGCCCGGATATTTCGGGGACGAGATTCAACACGGCTTCAGGCGTCGTGGCCTTCGCCATGGTCGCGTGATCTTCTGTAATGGCATCCAGCACGGCTTTGACTTGCAAGGCATCGGTGAGTTTTTCCTGCTTGGTAAGTTCCACCTGCATCTCCTTGAGTTTGGTTTCGTAGGAGGCGGTGAGTGGGGCGAGGGCCGTGGTGGCTTGCTGGAGGCGGGTGGGCAGGGCTTGGCGGTAGATGGATTGCAGGTTTTTGAGTTTGGGAAAGTCGTCGCCGATGGTGGGAGTTTCGCCCGAGCGGAAGGCATCGGCTTCGGACTTGATGGCGAGCACACGGTTGAGCTGGCCGTTCTGGGTGGCCTCGGCTTTGAGTTCTTCCAGTTTGCCCGCATACATCGTTTGCAGGTCGGTGACCGGCTTCATCAGTTCGGTCTTGGATTCCTCATAGACCTTGGCCAGTTGGGACAGCGTGGTGGCGGTGTCTTGGGCGGGGAGCGTGGTGACGACAACGAGGCAGAGGACGAATGGCAGGAGTCTCATGGGGAGGGAAGTCGGGTCGAGTAGCACTCGGCCGGGGGTGGGAGTGGCGTGGGAACGTGAGAAGGGTGATTCTGGGGATAGGGAAGGTGGAGCGGGCGATTGTGGGGTGTGCGAAAGAATTTTTGTACGAGGAATCAAAGGGCAGGATGGGTAGAGTCTTCGAGCATTTGACAATGGGGTGGAGAATTAGGAAAGCAGGAAAAGAGGAAGAATGCTGGGGGTGGGTGTGCGGAATTTGGGTGAGAAGATTTTGAAGGGGGTCGAGATGCCGGAGCTGTCAATGGCTGCGGCAGAGCGAAACGATTTTTTTTACCCGCCATCTTTTACCAAACCTCAAACGCTTCGAAGGCCAGGAGGCTGGTAAAAAATGGGGGGTGAAAAATTTTGGGGTTATTGACGCTGACTGCACCCGGAAGCTGCGCCGCGTGTTCTGGGATGCGTGCCCCTCCCAAACCGTGCCTTTTTTCACATGGAGCCACTTTCCTGAAGAAATGCGGCGTTGCCCGTGGTCGGATGGGTTGTCGGCGGGGGCGCGTGCGCTCCCCGCTACGGAGTGTGGATGCCGGTGATGATGAGGTTGCCGGCGGGTTCGTTGCTGTAGCGGGTGAAGTTGGCGCGGATCTGGACGTCGCGCAGGGGGCCGGCGGCTTCGAGCTGCTTGAAAATGGCCTGATCTTTCGATTCTTCCGAGCCCCAGGCGATCCAGGTGCCGTCGGGACGCTGGGCGGCAGCGGCATGACCTCCGCAACGGAGATCAATGAAGGGGCCGCGATCATTGGGCAGCTTTTTCAGCAGCGGGTTGTGGAAATCTGCCTCTTTGTTGAAAACGATGCGTCCGTCCAAGGTGAGAGCGAGGCAGGCATTCACACGAGTGGGCTCAATGGCCTGCACCGGTTCATCGAAGGCGGAATAGACGGAGACGTCCTTGTCGTGAGAGCGCCCGACGCTGCCGTCGCGGCGGAGGAACCACCAGACATTTTTTTCGAATCCACCACGGGCCTGCACCACGTCACCGAGCCATTTCGCTGCGGGGTGAAAGAGTTGGCTCGGGCTCTTGTCCTGATTCCAGAGCACCACGCTGCCATCGCGCTTCAAGGCCACGGCGGAATACGCCCGCATGTCCATCTGCACCACATCCCGCAATTGCGCGGGGTCCGGTTTGGGATCGCTTTCGAAGATTTGCAGCACGCCGTTCGCACGCAGACTGAGGACTTGGAAGTCGGCCTGGAGTTCGACCGTATCGTAAAACGAGGCTCCATCCATCGTCGCGCTCATGTGGCCGCCCTTTCGTTCCTGCGATTCGGTCCAGCCGATCCAACCTCCTCCATCGCGGACTTTGGCGGCAGCGCAGAGCATGGAGGCTTCGGTGGGAGCGTTGATCGGCTCCTCCTTGCCATTGTTTTGATGGTACCCCGCGACAAAAAGACGGCCGGGCTTGGGCCGTGGTAGTTCGTTGCCTTCGATCCAGACGATGAAGCCGAAGAAGAAGGGGTCCGTGCCGTCGCCGGCACACGCGGCCTGCATGACATTGCGAGCGGCCAGCGCGGGAGCGAGGGCCTCGGGGAAACGCTTCTCGTTGCGATAGGCGTCGTGAACAAAAAGTCTCCCGCCCCGACTAACCCCAATGTTGAGCATGTAACCCGAAGCCACCTCCCGCAGGGCTCCCAGCGGAGTAGGCACCGGCTCTTTCGAGCTGACGAAGCGACCCAACTTGTCCAGACCGATGAGGCCGCGATGCGTGCCGCTGATGGACACCATGTCCTTCAGCGTTCGGTAGTCGCCTTCCTCCAACGGAATCAATTCCCCTTTTGCATCCCATCCAATCACTGAACCGTCTGCTTTCAGCACCCAAGCGCACTGAACACCAGCTGCCACATCCACGGCATCCCTCAGCCACTCTGGCTTGGGAGTCATTCGGTCGTAAAGTGGTCCCCAAACAGAGACGGTGCCATCGGTGTGCAGGGCGATGCTGTTTTCGAATCCCGATTCCGCCTTGATGACATTTCGCAGCTCACTCTTGGGTTTCCATGAACCGTGGCCCCAGATGGCCAGCGTGCCCTCCTGTTTCACGGCGATCACCTGCTCCCCCACATCGAGCCAGCGCGGCTTGGTGAGACCTGCTGGGATTTCACCGTCCTCTTCGCCCGAAGCAATGAGCGTGCCGTCCTGTTTCACGGCGATCCAGCCGCAGTTGCGCTCGTAGCGGGCAGCGACAAAAGAAACACCGCGCGCCTG
>JAGRPD010000666.1 GCA_020439875.1 Verrucomicrobiales bacterium | reverse complement strand
TGGGGCTCAGCGGGCCGCAATTCGTGAGGGTGGCGGGCCTCAGCTGCCAGACGTTGGCAACGTGGCTCACGAGGCGGCGCGACGGGGCTCTGAGGTCGGTGGAGCGGATGGCGGGCCTTGAGGTGGGGTGTGGTGGTCGAGGACGTGGGGGGAAGGGGATTGCGTGGGGGTGAATTTTGGGGGAGGGTGGGGGATGATGAAATGCTTGGGTGGGCTGGTTGCCTGGTTTTTGCTGGGGATCGTGGGGGCTGCCCCACCGGTTCCGATCGTTCTGATGCTGTCCGACGATATGGGGTGGAGTGATCTGTCCTGTTATGGCGGGGAGACGCCGACACCGCACATCGATGGATTGGCGCGGGAAGGGGTGCGATTCACGGAGTTTTATTCGAGCGCGCCGGAGTGCTCTCCGACCCGCACAGCGCTGATGACGGGGCGCTATCCGCAGCGGGCGGGCGGTTTGGAATGTGCGATCGGGACGGGGAATGTGGGGCGTTATGACGATGCGATTCGGCTGCGGGAACAGCATCAACTGGGGCTGCCGCCTGCGGAGAATACGCTGGTGCGGGGTTTGAAGTCGGTGGGGTATTCCTGTGTGGTGTCGGGCAAATGGCACCTGGGTTATGAGGCGGCGTTTTTGCCGCTGAAGCATGGATTTGATCGGGCCTTTGGTCCCAATGCGGGTGGGGTGGATTACTTTTTCCACACGGAGTGGGACGGGGTGCCGCGCCTGCTGGAAGAGGATCGGCCCGTGACGCGGGAGGGCTACATGACGGATCTCATCACGGACTATGCGGTGAGGGCGATCGAGGAGGCGCGGGATGGGGCGTTGTTTCTGTACGTGCCTTTCACGGCTCCGCATACTCCGGTGCAAGGACCGGCGGATCGGACGCCTCAGCCGATTTTGAAGGCGACCTGGGATGAAGGTACGCCGGAGCAGTATGCGGCGATGTTGCGGTCTCTGGACGATGCGGTGGGGCGCATCCTGGCGGCGCTCGATGCGCGGGGATGGTCGGAAGAGGCGTTGGTGATTTTTATGAGCGACAATGGGGCGACGCCGCTCGGTGGCAGTGGCCCGTGGCGTGGCAGCAAGAGCACGCTTTACGAAGGCGGCATTCATGTGCCTTGCGTGGCGCGTTGGCCGGGCCATCTGCCGGCGGGTGCGGTGAGTGCTCAGGTGGCGCTGACGATGGATTTTACTCGATCGATCCTGCGCGTGGCGGGGGCAGAACCGGAGCGGGAGCTGGATGGCATCGATATCTTGCAGCGGGTGGAGCAAGGGGCTGAGCCGGAGTCGCGCACGGTGTTTTGGCGCTATCGGCGTGGGGAGACCACTTGGCGTGCGGTGCGGGATGGGGATTGGAAAATGGTGCAACTGCAAGACGGCGATCAATTCACGACGGAGGTGTTCGATTTGAAAACCGATCCGAGTGAGGAGCACGATGTGAAGGAGATGGACCCGGGAATCACGCGGCGGCTGGGCCAGCGATTGGATGTCTGGCAGCGGGAGGTGAAGGCTGCGCGTTGAGGCGGGAGAAAAAGTCGTCTGATTTGGTTCGTTTTACGTTTCCCATTTGAGGAGTCGCGTCGGCGGCTCTGCCGAAATCTCCCCCCCATGCAGGAACATCTCATCAGGCTCGACTCCATGCACCGCGTGCTGTTCACGCGGCACGTCTTTGCGCCGGGGAATCCGCTGCTGCGCGATCTGTTGGCGCGGGAAGAGCCGGTTCGTTTGCTGGTGTTTGTGGATGATCAGGTGGCCCAGGCGCTGCCGGAGTTGGTGGCATCGATCCAGGGGTACGCGGAGGCGCACGCGGACTTTTTGACTTTGGCGGCGGCTCCGGTTCTGCTGCCGGGTGGCGAGGGGTGCAAGAATGATTTTCGCCATGTAGAGCATTGCTGGCGGGAGATTCATGAAGCGGGGCTGGATCGCCACAGCTGCGTGCTGGTGGTGGGTGGAGGTGCGATTTTGGATTTGGTGGGTTTTGCTGCGGCGACGGCGCACCGGGGTGTGCGATTGGTGCGGCTGCCGACCACGACCTTGAGCCAGGGAGATGGTGGCGTGGGGGTGAAGAATGGGGTCAACTACTTTGGCAAAAAGAACTGGGTGGGCAGCTTTGCGGTGCCGTTTGCGGTGGTGAATGATTTTGCCTTTTTGGAGTCGCTGCCCGAGAGGGAACGTCGCAATGGTTTGATCGAGGCGATCAAGGTGGCGATGATCCGGGATGCAGCCTTTTTTGAGCGGATGGAGGGCATGAAGGAGGATCTGGCGCAGCTGGATCAATCGGCGATCGAGACGGTGGTGCGGCGCAGTGCGGAACTGCATGTGGAGCACATCGCGACGGGGGGAGATCCCTTTGAGTTGGGTTCGGCACGGCCTTTGGATTTCGGCCACTGGGCGGCGCA
>JAGRPD010000088.1 GCA_020439875.1 Verrucomicrobiales bacterium | reverse complement strand
TCTTTGGCCTCTTCCAGATTGAAGGTGGCCGGCTTGTCACTGAGCACGTGAAAGCCATTTTCCAGAGCCATCTTGGCCGGTGGAAAGTGCATGTGATTCGGCGTCACGATGGCCACAAAGTCCATCCGTTCACCCTCCGGCAGCTTGGCCTCAGCCTCGATCATCTCCTGAAAGCTGCCGTAGCAGCGATCCGGCGGCAGGAAAAAATCCCCACCACTGTCCTTGGACTTTTGCGGGTCCGATGAGAAGGCACCACAGACTAGCTCGATTTGCTGATCCATCGCTGCCGCGATGCGGTGAACCGCGCCAATGAAGGCACCACGCCCACCGCCAACCATGCCGTAACGTATTTTTCGACTCATGAGGAAGGAAAATAAAAAACTACCGGTTCAGAAAACTGGGTGAGTTACTTCAGCTCCTGCTGGTGGAAGATTTGCCAATCATCCAAGTTATTGAGGTCCACCGCGCCAGGATTGCAGGAGCCATCATCGGCCCGACCACAGGCATTGAGGATCTCCTTGCGGGTATCATCGTCGTGAATGTATCCGAGGATCGCCTGATTGTGGCGGTAACGATCTGCTGCGGAGAGCTTCACTCCCGGGTAGGCCTTCACCCAGGCTTCACACTGCGCGTAGGTGGGGCGCTGCTCTTTGATGAAGCCGTAAAAATCATCCCAGGCGATGCCGAGATTGTCGGTGGTCAGCTTATCATAACCGCAACCCACCGTGTAGTCGGGATGGATCTTGCCCGTCGCATGCAGCGAGGCCTTCAGCCACACCCGTGGCAGATGCAAGACACCGAGAGGACCGGCCGTGCCGGATGAAATCATGGGAATAATCTGGCTCATGAAAAAGAGGAAGGGTTGGTGGTTCAACAAACAGACACCGCCAACACAGCAGCGCCTGCGCCAGTCTGAATGCTCCCACCCCTAGGGCAAGGAGAAACCGCCCTTTTCACACCTCCGCCCCAGTGTCCGAGCCTCGCCGTTCCGCCTCTCCCGCCATACGCGCCAAAGTGGCGTAGTACGGACAGGTCCGCAGCAGCTCCTCATGCCGCCCCTGCGCCATCACCCCGCCGTCCCGCAGCACGCAGATGCGATCTGCCTCCAAAATCGTGGAAAGCCGATGCGCGATGACCAAACACGTCCGATCCCTGCGCAACCGCCGCAGCGCCTGCTGGATCAGCCGTTCCGACTCCGCATCCACCGCGCTCGTCGCCTCATCCAGCAGCAGCAACGGCGCGTCCTTCAAAAAAGCCCGAGCCAACGCCACCCGCTGCCGCTCCCCGCCACTGAGTCGCCCCCCGCGCTCCCCCACCTCCGCATCGAGCCCACCGCTCCGCTGGCGCACAAACTCCGCCGCATGCGCCTGCTCCAGCGCCTGCCACATCGCCTCATCGCTCGCGTCGGGCGCAGCCATTCGCAGGTTGTCACGAATGCTGCCCGCAAACAAATACGGCTCCTGCATCACGTAGGCCACCTGGCTGCGGAGGGAACGCTTCGCCCAGCGATCCAGCGCCACGCCGTCCACCGACAGATCCCCTGACCACGGCTCATAAAACCGGTTCAGCAGCTGAAAAATCGTCGTTTTCCCCGCTCCCGTAGCCCCCACAATCGCCACCATCTCACGCGGCTCCACCTCCAGCGAACAACCGCGCAAAACGGGCCGCCCCACCTCATACCCAAACACCACCTCCCGCATCTCCACCCGTCCCTCCACCCGCTCCGGACGCAGCCCATTCTCCAGATCCACCTCCTCCGGCTCCTCCAGCACCGCAAACACCCGCCTCGCCGCCGCCAGTCCCTGCATCAGCGTCTGATTCACCCCATGCAGACGCGAGATCGGTTCGTACAAAAATCCAATCAGAAGCACGTCACGCATCAGCTCCCCCAGCTCCAATCGCCCCTCAATCACCGCCATCGCTCCCGCCACCAGCAAGGTCACCAAACCTGCATGACCCAAAAACGTCATCGCCGGACTGTAAATCGACCACGCCGCCGCCAATCGCAACTGACCCTGACGCAGCGTCTCCCCTGCCGCCCGAAATTCCTCCTGCTTCAAACCCTCCGCCGCGTCACTCTTCACCTGACGGATGCCCGCCAGAGTGTCCAGCAGCGTCGTATTCACCGCCGACGCCGCCTCCCGCGCCGCCACCGCCCGCGGGCTGACCCAGCGCGAGTAAATCCAGCCTCCCGCTGCGATCATCGGAGTCGGAGCCAGCACGATCAGCGCCAGCTTCCAATCCCCCCAAAACAGCATCACCGTCACAATCACGATCTGCAGCACCGCCGTCAGCCCCTGCTCGATCCCCTCCAGGATCACCCGCTGCATCGTCGGCACATCCTCCGCCATGCGCGTCAGCACATCGCCACTCCGCGTCTGGTCAAACCACGCCACCGGCAGCCGCTCCAGCTGCCGATGCAGACGCAAGCGCAACTCCGCCGTCAACCCCTGCTCAAAAGCCGCACTCACCCGCAGCCGAATCGCCGCCAGCAGCTCCCTCAAAGCGAACGCCCCGCCCGCCAGCGCTCCCGCCTGGATCACCTCATCCATCCGCCGCTGCGGGATGATCTCATCCACAAACCACGCCACCACCCCCGGAAACACCAGCACCAAGCCCGTACCCACCAGCGCCAGAATCATCACCACCCCAGCCCTCCGCCAGTGACCACGGGTCAGCAGCAAAAGGCGGCGTAGAGCTTCGGAATTCGTCATAGACAGGCACCGATGGACGTGAGCCACCCCGCGTTTCTTCACTTCACCCCACCGTCAACCCGCCGCGCAAGACCCGACCGCACCGCCAGCATGATCAGCGCCACCAGCACCAACCACGGCAGCATCCAGCCCCACCGCGTGTAAAACGTCAGATCCACCCGCCGATGCAGCACCCCCGTCAGCAGCCCGCTTTCCATCACCGGCAGCCGCTCCCGCACCCGCCCCTTCGCATCGATGATCTGCGTCACCCCCGAACTCGCCGCCACCCCGATCCAGCGCCCATTCTCCGCCGCACGGATCTGAAACAGCCGTGCATGCTGCTCATGCTGCCGCCGCGTCCACGTCGCCGCATCCATGGTGGGAGCCACCAGAAATTCCGCACCCGCCGCCACCATTGAGCGCACCACATCCTGGAAATCGCAGTCGAAACACACCGGCGTGCCAAACAATCCAAACGGCGAAGCCGTCGGCTTCGCCTCCGTCCCCCGCACCCCATCATTGAAAAGATGCACCGTGTGATTCTTGAAATGCCGATTCACCACCCCTTCCGCATTCAGCGTCACCGCCGTATTTCGCCAGTCCTCCCCCTCGCCCCACGTCTGCGCCCCCAGCACCAGCCGCGCCTCTGGACGCTCCTTTAAAAACGCCCGCAAGCGCTTCATGTCCGCCGGGTTGGACTCCAAATCACTCAAATACGCATACTCCGGCCAAACGTAGAGCTGCGTCTCCTGCGGAGCCTTCTCCGACTGCGCCAGATACTGACTCAGCGGAGCCGTCTCGTCCTGCACCAACGCCACCTGCACCGGAGCCCCCTCGTCTCCCGAAGATCCCACCCCCATCGGCACAAACACCGCCGCCATCAGCGCCAACCCTGGCCAGCCTCGGCGGCCCGTCACCAGCCATCCCGCCCCTGCCGCCATCACCCATCCCATCCCATACACCCCGATCCACGGCAGCAGCCAACTGCGCGGAGCCACCGAGCCCGCCAAATACCAGGGAAAATTCAGCCAAAACAACTCCCCGCGCAGGAACTCCAATGTCGTCCACGCACAGGCCACGCCCAAAATCCGCACCTCCAACGGCCGCCCTGGCCCAAACCACCGCGCCACCACCCAGCCAAACAGCCCGTGAAACACCGCCAAAATCCCCACCAAACCCAAGCTCGCCACATGGAAGATTTCCCAAAACCAAGACGCCGCAATCCCATACCCCACCAGCCCCTGCCAAAAACCCGCCACCGTAGCCAGCGTCGGCGGCAGCCGAACCACCACCCAAACCAGCAGCAGCAAAGCCACCGGCATCAGCACCGGCACATCCATCGGAGGAAAGGAGGCCGCAAACAGCAGCCCGGATAGTCCAATCGCAGCAAGCGTCTTCATCTGCCGTCACCGTAGGCCGCCACCACCGCGTCGCGACAGGATTTTTCTCCCCCCACTCACCCCGGCAGCATCTCCTTGATCAGCCCCGTGCTATCCCCATGTGCCTCCACCTCGATGCCGCTGCCGCGCAGCAGCGTCAGCCAGAGATTGCACAGCGGCGTCTTCGGATCTGCCATCACCAAATGCTGCCCCTGGCGGATCCCCGCCCCATGACCCGCCACCACCGTCGGGCAATTCGTCAGATAATGGATCGAGCTGATGTTGCTGCCCAGCACCACCGTCGCGTGATCCAGCAAACTCGACCCATCCGCCTCCCGGCTCGCCTTCAACTTATCCAAAAATCCCGCCAACAGCTCCGACTGCCGCCGATCTCGCAGCTCCGACACCTCCTGCCGCGCCCCATTCGAATAGTGGCTCATGTTGTGCGCACTGATCGTCGCCCCCAGACTGCGGATGAACGTATCCAGCGGCTGTCGATACGTGAACACCCGAGACGCATCCACCTGCATCGCCGCCACCATCAGATCGTACATCAGCTCGATTTCCCGCTCCCCCTCCAGCCCCTCCTCCGGCTCCTTGAGTCGCTCGCCAGGTTGCTTTTTCGGCACCTCCAGCCACGCCTCCTCCTTCGCCAGCCGCACCTCGATCTCACGGATCGACTGCAGGTACTCCCCCAGCTTGTCCTTATCCGCCTGCGTCAATCCCCGCGCCGCCGACTTCGCATCCTCCAGCACCGTGTCCAGCACACTCCGCTGCTGCGCCAGTGCCGCCTGCCGCTGCGCCAACGGCGTGTTGTCATCGGAGAACAACCGGTGAAACGCCGCCACCGGCGTATTGATCGCCGCCACCGGTTTCCCCTGCAAATTCCACGCCAGCGACAGCCCCGGACCATGCCCCGAATTGTCCGGCCCTTGGAAACCCAACGGCACCGACGTAAATCTCGTCTCCTTTCCCAATACCTCCGCCGCCACCTGATCGGCCGACACCGAATTGTGAAAACTCTGCCCCGCCTCCGCATAGCGGTTCGCCCCTGTCAGCCAAAACGTACTCCCCCAATGCGCCTCGCTGCTGAACTGATTGGCCAGATTTTGAATCACCGTCAGATCCCCCTGGTGACGCGCCAGCGGTTTCAACCCCTCAGACAACTCCCAGTCCACACCCGTCCGCTTCACATCCGGATACCACGACTCCCGCGTCACCCCAAACCCCATCCCCAAAAACACCAATCGCTTTGGCGGAGTCAGCCCATCCGCCTTCGCCCCCGCCGCCCGCGCAACTCCGAGTGATTCCAAAAACGGCAAGCCAATGCAGGCCGAAGCACCACGCAAAAAGCCCCGACGGGCAAGAGAAGCATTCGATTTCATCGTTTGGTCTGAAAAGCTTGAGATTGAATCAGGCCCAGGATCAAATCCCGCATCGGAACCTCATCCGGCGACCCCAACGCCAGCAACTGATCACGCAAAAACGCGTCGGAAAAACCATACGGCCTCCCCAGACCATACGCAATCAGCGCCTCCACAAAACCCCGCGTAAACCCCTCATCCCGCTCCCCAATCCGCGCCCGCAATTCGCGAAAATCCGCGAACGCCACCCCATCCGGCAATTGCCCACTCGCATCCACCGGCACCTCCCGCGTGCGCGGCCGCTTCTTGCCCCCACCCTGCCCCACCAGCAGCAGCACCTCCCGCCACTTCCCTGATGGGTCAAAGTTTTCCATCCCATGACCGATCGGATCGATCCGCTGATGACACTGCGCACACTGTGGCTCCTCCATGTGCGCCGCCAGCTCCTCACGCGGCGTCAGCAGCCGCCCCTTCACCCGGCTCAGCTGCGGCACATTCGGCGGAGCCGGCGGCGGCGGATCATTCAGCAGATAGCGCATCACCCACGCCCCCCGCTCCACCGCCGAGCTATCATTTCCGTCCGACCCCATCACGTGGATCGCCGCCATCCCCAACAGCCCACCTCGCACCGAATCCGCCCCCACCTCCACCCGGCGAAACGCCGCCCCCTCCACACCAGGAATCTCATAGTGATCCGCCAGCACGTCATTGATCACCACATACGGCGCATCCAGCAGATCCCCCACCGGCCTTCCCGCATCCAGAACATACCGGATCGTCTGATACACCTCCCGTCTCGCCGCCTCCTTCACACTCTCGTCAAACTCCGGGTATCGCCCAAAATCCACCTGGAAAAAATCCAACCGCTCCATGTGCAACCACTGATGCGCAAATGCCCCAATGAACGCATCCGCCCGCGCATCCTCCAGCATCCGCCTCGCCTCCCTCACCAGCACCTCCGTCCGCTCCAACCGACCCGACCTCGCCACCTCCATCAACTTCCCATCCGGCGGCCCACTCCACAAAAAATACGCCAACCTCACCGCCAACTCCTCCCCCGACAGGCCATGCGGCCCCTCACCCTCCCCAGGCTCCAGCAGGTACAAAAAACTCGGTGAAGCCAACACCACCGCCAGCGGCTCCTGGATCGCCTGGAAAAACTTCATCCCACCCTCCACACGAGCCCGATACAGCTCCACCAATCGATCCAAAAAGCCTCCCGCAGGCTCGCGCCCCCGGAAAGCCCGCCGCGCAAACCGCGCCACCACCTCCCGCGCGTAGGCATCCTGATCCGCCTGCTCCCACGGCATCCCCTTGAAGAAAATCTGCTTCACCGCCCGCGGCGGCCACGCCTCCAGCATCGGGCCCCTCACCCTCATCCAATCCACCCACAGCGTCGGCTCCGGCCCTAGCCCCGTCTTCGCCAACGCACGCAAAAACGCCCCCCGCGCCGCGTCCCGATTGTTCGGCAACCGCTGCCTCACCCCAAACTCACGCCCCTCCCCATCCCGAACCTCCACCGGAAATTCCACCTCCACCGGCTCCTTCACCGTCCCCATCACCTTCACACAGCCCAACACCTCCATCTCCCCCTGCCGCGCTCCACCACCCAGGCGGCCGTATTCCAAATAGCACTCATTCCCCGCCACCCCCGCCATCGTCCCCACCCTCACCTCCATCCGATACTCCCCCGACGGCCAATTTGCCGGAATCCCCGCCTTCGCCACCACCGCCCCATCAAACAACGCCTCCAAAAGCACTCCCGTCTCTGACTCCGGTGCCTCCAGCATTCGCCGAAACGTCCCATACTTCTGCCGGTACAGCCGCTCGTGGAAACTCACATCATTCTCATCAATAAAGCCAAACTCCGATGGAGCCTTGGCACCCTCCGTCGCCCGCCACGCCTCCGCCTTCTCATGCCAATCCAGCAACTGACTCGCCTGCTTTTCCCAAAAACGATTCAGCGACACCTCCGGCTCAAACTTCATCGACACCTCCTCCGGCCTCTTCCCCAACTTCAACGCCACCGTCAAAGCCCTCCGCCCAATCGTCAAATACTGCTCAAATTGATCGCTCGAAAAAAACAGCCCACTACCCGCCGTGTCGAACCCCGATGAATTCGCATCATCCGGCAGGTCCGACACCTCCACCACCACCCCCAGCAGCGCCTCCATCGTATTCGCATACTCCCGCCGATTCAGCCTCCGCACCACCGTCGATCCCCCCGTATCCGCCAGCGCCTGTCGCGCCGTCACCAGCACCCCCGATAAATCGCGCAAAAACCCCTTCAATTCTTCATCAGCCGGACGTGGCTTCTTTTTCGGCGGCATCTCCCCCGCATTCAGAGAGTTCAGCACCTTCTGCCACGTCTCCGCCGCCTCCACCGTCTCCAGAGAAAACGGCAACGTCTCCAGATCCACCCCACCCTTCTCCGTCTCCCGGTCATGGCACTCCAAGCAGTGCCGATCCAAAAACTCCGCGTGAACGCGCGGCAGCATCAACTCCGGCGGCGGCTCCGCCACCGCCGCACTCGATAGCAGCATCAAAATCATCAGAGATCGAATCATTCCCATTCCCCCCCTCAACGCCTCAAGCCAGGCCCAATGTTTCACCCCAAACCAACTCCAAAGCGCAGCACCCTTGGGTCCATCGTCCCAAAGCAGAATCAAGCATCCACCTCAGCTCCCAAATCTCAGCAGCCCCCATCGCATCCTCTCCACCATGGTTGACAGCCCCCAAAACCCGTCTATTCTCCTCCACTTCCTGGAAGTCTTTTGGCGAGGTAGCAAAGTGGTAATGCACTGGTTTGCAAAACCGGTATGCGCGGGTTCGATTCCCGCCCTCGCCTCCATTTTCCCAGAAACTTTCGATCAGGCCTCGATCCCGTCCACCTATCTGCAAGCCCCGCCCTTGCGAAAAGATACCAGCGTCTGACCCGTGTTCGTTGCAGCACCTGATCACCACTCCCCGCCTCAAAGCCCCTTGCCGACCTCCCCCGCCCAACCCCAAACATCGGTCCATCACCTGCCCGACACCGACCCTCCCTACCACGTCATTCTCCTGGACGACGACGACCACACCTACGCCTACGTCATCGAGATGCTCATGGCCATTTTCGGTCATGAATTTCATCTCGCTCAGACCATGGCAGAAACTGTCGATCATCAAGGCCGCGTCATCGTCGCCACCGTCCATCGCGAACTCGCTGAATTGCGCAAAGAACAAATCGAAACCTACGGCCCCGATCCCCGCATCAGCAGCTCCCCCGGCTCCATGTCCGCCCAGATCGAAGCCGCAGCTTGACCCACCAAATCCACCTCAAACGTCAGTGCCCTCCCATCACTGAGAAATCCCAGTGATGCCATGAGAACTGTAGGAGGTAAGATATCTTCTCCTCCCCGATCCTTCTTCAGGCACTGCCGCCAAATAGACCACCCAAACCGCTCTTGACCACGTTTGCCAAGACCGATTGCAGCTCTGATCCCGACGGTTGATTCTGATCAATGGCTCCCTTGGGAGTCAGTTGATCAATGATCATCGGCAAAAACTGACTCAACAGCGGCAAAAGCTGACTGCTTTGAATCCCCAAATTGGAACTCAAGCTTTGGATGGCATCCCCCCCCAATGCGTTTTCTAACTGAGCCGGTGCCACCGGCTGGTTTTCACCACTGCCCACCCAGGAGTTAAACACCTCACCCAGACCCGCAGACCCAAATTTCTCCTGCAGTCCCTCCAAACCACCCACCTGATTCAGCATTCCTGAAAGACCATCGGCAGCGCCCGCTGCCCCAGCACCACCCCCAAGCAACGCACCCAAATCCAAACCGCCTGCGCCACCTTTGCCGCCAAGAAGACCACCCAACGCCTGTTTTGCTATCGAATCGAAAAGTCCCATAATTCAAATACTTTCACGCGCAACATCTGGCGATGCAACGCAAAATTCAACTCATTCCAAGGGCATCCTCTCGACCCCGTCAAGGACGATACACCCGCGCCTTTCCCGTGAACGGATCCACTTGAATGCAGTAATAGTTTTTCGGCACCTTGTTTCCATTCGTCTCCTCATCGGTCAAAGTCAGATAAGACGTATTCATTGGAATCTGCACCATCGCGACCTCAGAGCCCTCCTGCCCGCCTCCCGTCACCGGCACCCGCATCGACCCATCCGCATAGAATCTCATCGCGCTGTACTTCGCACCCGTGCGACTGCGATGGTAACCGTTCTGATCGGAAAACGTGCCCTTCGACAACAGTGGAGAATAATTGGACGACGCCATCGCCACGACCCCACCTTGGAAATTAAACACCTCGGTCAAGGCCTGACTTTCAATGTAATCACCCGTACTATCCGCCGCAACACTGCCCACCGAACCCATGCTCACCACCTGATACCCATCAAAACCATCTTTCGAAAGCACCGTTGAGTCGGCTTGATACATCCGCACCTCGACAGGCACTCCAGAGGCCCGCGCCTGATCCCGTGCATATTGAATGGTCGAGAGCAACTTATCTCCCGCCGCCGTGAGCTGAAAACTCCGCACCACACCCAGCATCGCCGGCGCTGCCACGCCAAGAATCACTGCCATCACAGCAAGAACCGCCAACATCTCGATCAGCGTGAAGCCAGATCGTTTCTCCTTTAGAGATCTCATTCCACCCCACACCGCCGACCCCACCTGGGGCCGACTATTCTGAGCTTGATCGCACTGGTTCATGACAATGATTCAAACGTTAAGAGAAAAGCAAAACAACCTCATTCTACGAAGAGTCGCGCGCACCCGCAATCGCCACCGATCGCTCAAAGATCCGAAACGGGATCTTCTGCTGCACCAAAGTGTCTGCCAAGCTGCTTAAATCATCGGACAGCTTCGCCGCATTCGTGAAGCCAGCTTTCACCGCCACTAGCAAATCGCTAGAGCGTCCATCGATTTCCAATTGCTCCGCCGTCGTCTCATCAATCGCCACAAGTGCAATCCGCACCACAGGAGGAAGCGTATTCTCCGTTCCCTGCGGGTCAGCGTAGGATGTATTCGCCGTCATTGCAGAATCAAAGGCATAGTTTGGAGCAATTGAAACACGATCAGAAACAGATTGTCCGAAAACTCCCGTCTGAGGAGACACGACCAGAAGAATGATGTTTTCTGCCACTGGACGATTCACTCCATTATTGACATCGACACCCCCGCCCGCTGCAGCAAACCATTTCTTAAGTTTGTTAGCTCGCTGTGTGCCTGTATCGTTTGAATCGACAACCGAGTAGATCAGATTCTGTTCCGTAGGAGGCGCGAACTCCATAAGCCGGAAGCGGATTCGATCCTTCGTCACAAAAGGAGGCCGAAAACCCGCATCGGAATTGATTTCAACGAAGTAGCCTCGGCCGCAGAGCAGATCATTCAATCCAGAATATTGAGCCTTAAATGTCACGCCCGCAGGCATCTGAAAAAACACAGCCTGCCCTGAGTAGGTCCCCCCCGATAGCAAACTGCTCGTAGGACCACACACAAAATGCAAATCAGACCTCCGAAGGTATCGCGTTGGCACAGAAGATGTCGAGTTATTCGCAGAGGCCAGTGAATTATTGTCGTAATCTTCATATTGATTCAGCGTCGCTTGCTTCAAATTGTTCGACATGGCCTCAAACGCTTCCCGAGCTTCCCTAAAGTGAGAAGTACGCTGCGCTGCATTTCTCCATGTGCGCTGCACTTGAGAAACCACATTCGCACTGATCAGCAGCAGAATGGCTAACACCGCCATAGATACAAGCAGCTCGACGAGAGTAAACCCTCTAAGAGTTGCAGGGCACCTGTTGGGCATGAATCGAGAATACGTTGTTGTGATCATTTCTTTCAACTGGGGATGGGAATCAAATCAATTCCAATTATGGAGCAAACCGCTTGCTTTCAAGCACCCTAAATTTGTAGAAACTTTCCAAGGAAGGAAGCTGCATGGCATTTCCCACTGCGTAATCTGGAATGTCTTTATCGGATGGATCAATATAGCGCTCCAAAAGAACATTACCTCGATACTCTGCCGCCACTTTATCTTTATTGACATCAAAAGTTGTGGAGTCCGAGGAGCGTGCTTTCCGCAAGGTTTGCGCTCTAAAATGCACCCTAAATACGTTGGACCTCGTTGTTACCTTTTGATAAAGACTAGCGTAGGGTGCTTCGCGGGTATTGTCACCCGTTGCAGCGTGTTTCGTCCAAAACTCAGACATAGCATCAATGCGAGCTTGGTCCCCCTTCAGCTTACTACGATTGACGTTGCTCTGATACTTTGAAATCGATGCGGTTCCGCCAGCCCCCGCGACTGGATTGTCAGACGGAATAAGGTGCACCTCACAAATTTGACTCGCTGTGCGGAACAACCCACCTGACCGCGCGTAGCGGAGGTTGCTGAAGGAAAATCTCTCGTCAAATTGCAGCAACGTGCCGAGGATTTCGCTACTCCCTGGAAATTTATCAACCACAATGCTCCGGTGCCAAACCTTAAATGCGCCCGTGTCGTTCTCTGACCAGAATGTGGGGGCTCCATCGCCTCGATCATAGAAAGACCTATATTCCGTGCGGCTGCCGGCATAATCGTCAACAGGCAGCGCGTGGAAAATTTCTCCTTTCATCGCTGCATGCAATCCAGTTGCACGACGGATGTGAGTAAACGGCAGCATTTGATAATTCAAATTGATCTTTCCTGCTGTCGAGGTTGGATCACTGATGGCGTACGGCTCCACAATGGGCATGCGGAAAAGCTCTAGCAAATAATGATCTGGAGGTGCGTTCACCCCACCTTGCCCCTGGTGCCAAATCGCCCCCACCACATTTTGCGCTGTGGAATCACTCAATCGTCGCACATGAGGACGGAAAAGCAAAGTTCTCCATGCTCCTGTCAAATTAGTGTTATTTTCGACCGTCTCATAAACTCCGGTGGACAACGATCCAAACATTACGGGGGATGAGACCAGCCGATTGGGAGAAAAGAACTGCCCACCTGAGAGTACCGTTTGCCCAACCAGATCCCCAGAATCGTAATAACTTGATCTCCAGTTTTTGTAAATATTGGCAACTGAATCGATCACAATTCGAGTTATCGTTTGACTTCCTTCATCCGGCTTGTTGAGCCAGGGTCCGATCGGATATCCTGGCGGGCCATCTGAAAAGTCGCCATAACGTGCGACAACTTTTACTGTTTCCGGAGTCATCAGAGAATCAGGAACTGTAGTTGCCCGGCGAGATTCCTGTGTTTGCCCGTAGGTTTGAGCGGAGTAATTAAAGCCTGCCCCGAGCGTGACCTTGTCATCAAATCCAAATTGCAGGTTGTAGTCACTCGTGCTGGAAGCGCCGTCAAAATCGAATCCTGGCTCCTGGCTCCGACCGTTTGAAGAGTTGTGAGCCGCATACACCAGTGGATTATCCCAATCAGGATGCTTTACCCAATCCGTCCGCGGAACTCTGTTCTTCCCGGCAACCACTCGAACATCACCATACCTCGGCATAATACTCCTAACTACATCTGTACCATAATGGAGCGGCAACCAACTGTCTCCTGAAAAGCCGTATTCGATTTTTCTTTCAGGTTGTCCATTCAGTTCCTCAGGACCTCGCAAAATAACGCCGTCCTGTTCAGTTCCCCAGGCGCTTTTGGTGTAGATCAGAGAATAATTACGGGGAAGCCTCTGCTTTTGGCGACTGCGACCATAATCAGTCACTTCAGATGAAGGTTGACCAACACCATTATACCTGGGATTCAGACCTTCTGCTTGTGGACCGCGGGAGTGCGCCAACCCCGTAAACAAACGACCTCGCAAGGTCCGGTAGGCAGACGGAAGCCCGTTCCCTTGCGCTCGGCGACCCACACAACCGTCGCTGTTGAAAGTCCACCAACGTGGTGCCTGAGCTTCCTCGTGCCTCGTCAGCCTCCCCAAATTATCTTTATACTCTACACGGTATGATGGCATCACGACCAAGTCAGGAGCCGGAATAGTAGACTCCTGAGGAAAGCCAATCTCAATCGTTTGCACCGGATCTCTACTCAGATAATCATGACTATCATATATTTTGATCACCATAGGATCATTGGCTGCATAGGACACTCTCATCGGGTTACGTCCATCAATTGTGACAAATCCACCGATCAAATCGTAATTCTGCAGGGCCACGTGGCCGTCTCGATTTCGGTTCCCTTCATCGTAACCTCCATCACCATCCATTTTTCCACGTTGCCCCACTAGGCGTGCTTGAGCTATGCGCTGGAATCCTGCTGGCCCACCAACCTCCTGATTTTGATCATCATAGAAGATGTTGCGGTAACTTTTTACCACCACATCGGTCGTTGATGCAAAAATTGGCACCATGTTTCCACCTGCGTCCTGGACACGGATTGCATTCAAGGCCCGGCCATCGACGACAACTGTAAACTCTGGAAAGATGCGATTAAAGCCCATCATCAGAGAGTTCAACTCAATCTGAATGGCCCCTTGGATTCGCTTTTCACGCAACTTCAAAGGCGTATCAGGTTCAAGCGTATAATTCCAGTTTTCAGGTTCGTAACCCGGATGCGCGGTCGTATTCCGGCCATACTCTAAACTTGAAGGTGGCGAAATGGCTGTCCGAGTTCCATAAAGTCCACCTTGAATAAACTTGCCGGTGAGTGGCGCGAAGTTTGAATAGTATCTCTTCACGATTTGACCACTACCAGCACGACTCCAATCCACCTCGTTTGAATTCGTAATTGCAGCTGAGGAGCGGCCACCGTTAAATCCTCGAGGAGTCTCATGGGGATACTGAAGGATATTTGCCGTATCTGAAACCTGCAAGGCGGTCCGCCCTCCACTAACCACCTGACTTAAACCAAAGCGCTCATCCGCCACTAGATCCGCATCACTAATAATGGGAAACCTAAAATTGTTTTGGCGACCAGCTCCTGCCTCGCGCTCTGGAATTCTCCAGCTAAATTTATCGTTCTGTCCATCCGCCGTGCAGATGAAATGCAACCCAACTTCACTTAGGGTCACAAATCTACCGTAACCTTGATACGTTTTACCGTCTCTCACCCAGCGGCTTGGCGTTACCTGGCCATGACCCGGAAGCATATAATCGGCATAGATCGCATTATTTCCCGTATCATCATCTTTAGCGAAAGGCCGAGTGAAGGTGTTGTTTACCTCGTGCTCATCGGATAATCTGTAGAGATTGTATAATTCCGTTGGGTTATAGTGCCTGAATTGGTTTTCACTACTGAGAGTTTGCGCGATATTGCCCTGAGGCATAGCATCTCGATCAGGTGCCAAAAGATTGTCGTACAAATTGGTGCACCGAATGTAATCAAAAATTGCCACGATGAGTTGGCGTACATTATCTACGCCGTAATTGCTTGCAAAGGTTCCTCCACTTCCATCACGACCTGTAAAAGTTCCCCCTGGGAATGTTTGATTGACCAGCATGGCATCCAGATAATTCAACAGAGCTTGATTTCGAATCAGCGTAACATCGAGCGTCGAGGCATTTCCTTCCATAGAGAGCGCACGGCGGAAAAAGTAATCACGCCCACCGATCTGTGAGGCGAAGGCGGACATGTTATCGAATGCTGTTCGACTGTTCGCCCCGCGGGCCTCAGCTGCGACAGGCCACATGGAGATTTTTGGTGTTCCGAAAAGACTCACATCACTACCTCTGCTGTGCGCAGTGAGGAAGGCCGAAACGCGTTGAAGTGTGGTTTGGTCAAAGAGAGTAACGTTTCCCGTCCCTGCATTAAAGGCACTGCGTTCGCTACCCGATGCGGAGCTGCCTCCAGATCCGTAGGGCGAGGCAAACATAAGCTCTTGCACGTTGGGAAAAAGCCTTTCTTTGAGCGCCTGGCGGATAGCCACTGCAGTCGTTGTGGGTGCTCCAACATCATAGTCGTCCGTACTGTAAATGACAGTTCCAGCTTGACTTCCTCCAGTGTGGATCCGGGGTGCCAATTCATAAATGGAATTCTTGTAAGAAAGGAGGCGGGTGGCCAGGGCCGCTGAAGTTCCATAGGTGTAGCTATTTCGGGAGTTATCGACATTAAAGGATCCCGAAGTGCTGTATTGTCCATTTGGGTACAAGACCGAACTTAGTGCTACTGTTGCTGGGTGGCCCGCGAAACGCTGATACTCCGCGTAAGCGGGTGGGCGATCTGCCCACCATTTATCCTGAGCATGATAATAGACTGGCTTCCCGCTGAAGGTTTGATCTGAAGCCGTATTGACGTTGATTTTGCAACATTCATCATCTGCCCAGAAGGCGATTCTTCCAACGATTGGATTAGTTGTCGATGCCTTGCTCGATCCTGGAGCTTCAACGAAATTGAACGAGTCATCCAGCACACCTACCCCGCCATCTTGAAGTATGTAGAGCCATTCCACAGGCATCGCCAGCCTAGCTTCATCAAGATTTCCTGGACGAGCCAAAACCACCGTTTCGAGTTCACCACCACCATTCATGTTGTTACCATTGATGGCCGTTGCAGTAGTATATGAGAATCCTTCTACCGGGTGGTCTCCAGATTCCGCATCCGCATCCACAGAAGCCCTCGGGTCGATGATGGGGAAGAACACATCTACTCCGGAACCGTCCGGTTTGGCTCGAACCACCGGGGAATTCAAATCAACAAAGCGGGCAGCATTCTTGTCGGTCGCCCAATCGGAAGGCAACTCTGAGAGTTTCACAAAGTCTCGCTCATCGCGAGAGCCCTTACCCCGGTAAATCATGTTTGCTGCCGAATGCAGCTTGTAGCCAGCAATGAAGGTGCCTGTCTCGTCATAGGTCCTCGCTGCACCAGGTTGGGTGGCGTGAATGACTGGACGGCCCGAATTGTTGAGGGTCCGGTCAACGGCGTTCTGGAGCTGTGCGGCAACGATGTTGACACTCATGTTACCCAATCGACGTGCCTCGTTGAGGGCGTTGTCGGTTTGAGACGACTTGTAGTCGGCAGTGACCAGCGAGAAGAAGGCCACGACCATCACCGTGATGAGGGCGAGAATGGACAAGACGGTGATGAGGGCGAGACCTCGATCGCGTGAGCTGGCCCGGAGTTGTTTGAAGAGAAGGGATGTTGTCTTCATGAGCGTTGGATTAATTCTCAATTTCTTTTAAATCAGCAAAATTGTCGGCGAAGGTCAAGCCAATACTTTGTAATTACATTTGATGCAAGGTTCTTTCTCTCCGTTCATTTTTCTTCGCCACAATGAACTTTTACTGGCGCGTTCTAGCGCCTGCGGCGTAGGCAGATGGCGAGCAAGCCGGTAAGGAGCAGTGCCCACCGTGCTGGCTCGGGGACTCCCGTAATGGAGATGACTCCGGTTGAATTGAACTGTGAAGTGTTCCAAACCAGACCACCAGACAGGGTCGGCAGTTCCAAATTGTCCACCATATTCGAGTCACCACTCACCAAACCGGTCCAATCGAACAGGTTGAATGTGTCCCCAATCATGACGTTGGGTTCGTAGGTCAAATCAAAGAGAACCTTGAAGATGGCCGAAGGATCCACGGTGAGGGTACCGGTTACCACTTGGTCGTTGAAGCCGTTGCCACCCAGGGTGAATAGGGTCTGACTGTATTCACCCAATTCAAGGTTACCACCCACGGTCAAAGTGCCAATGCCGTCGGTTGTGGATGGAGTGCCCGGCGAAAGGGTCGCGAGATTGCCTGCCGTGCCCACCACGGCGACGGAACCTCCGATTCGACCAATACCACCCAATGTGGCGCCGGACTCGACCGTCACCAATCCCGACCCAGTGGCTGAGCCGCTGATGACGTTGGAATTGTTGACCAGCAAGGTGCCTGCGCTCACGGTGGTGGGTCCCGTGTAGGTACTCTCCCCGGTCAGCGTCACGGTACCGGCACCCTGTTTGATGATCGACAAGATGTCATCCGTGGCACCACCGCCTGTATCTGCCTCTGAGAAGGAGCCCGAAAACGTGACGCCTTCGTCCGTAGGGGTTGCTGAAGTAAGAATGACGGTTTTGGCCTCTTGAACGCCGCCGATTACATCTTGAAGCACGACATCTCCCGAAAATTCCGCTGTGCCCGTCGTCAATGACGGGGCTCCACCTAGACTGGTCGTGCCCGTGCCGTTGGTCGCATTGATGTCAATGTCATTCGCAACCATGACACCGGTCTCGTTGATGAGCAGAGCCACATCGGGATTCACGACATCTTCCCTGAAATTGACGGCAGAGGTATTGGCTCCGGCCACGGAATCGGCCACAAAGTAGGAAGCTCCTCCTGTCACATCCACTCGGGTTCCATAGGCCAGCTCCGAGGTTTCATCAAAATCAGACACGCGCACAAGGTTCATCGTGCCCGCAGGCTGGTCAGGAAGACGAACGATCTCGTAAATCCCATTCTGTTCAGGGTTCTCTCCTTGGTCTTTGATTAGCACCCGTGTCCCGTTAGCGAGGGCACTGTAGTCCACGCCGTTCACGTCCTCACTCACCTGAACAAAGGCACCAGGTCCGCCTGCCTGAGCAGCTAGACCATTGTGCTCCTCGTCAAAGTAGCCGCCGTTGAGAGTCATATTGCGGCCCGTCGTCGCGACGTCGGCAGTCAAAACGGCAGGCAATGCGTCTCCCAGTTCGATGACGCCAGTGCCAGCAGCGGTATCGCTTCCCAATTCCAGAGTCCCTGAACGTACGATGGTGTCACCGTCAATCGCGGTTCCGGCTACACTTCCGCCTCCGTAGCTGTTGTTGCCTGAAAGTTCGACGACTCCTTCATTGATAACGGTAAACCCACCCGCACTTGTTCCAGCGATATCTCCAATCAGTGACATCGTGACACCAGGTTCACTGCCGAGCAAGACCTGTTGTTCCAGCGTCCCTGCTCCACTCAAGGTCACATCGGCCAGGGCTTGAATCAGATTGTTACCATCATCGTTACCGCCGCCCGCTTTCCAATCGTTCGCGATGGTTCCACCCTCGAGCGTCAGCGTCATTTGTGCTTCTGCGAGTGTGTTGGTCGGGCTCGTTCCCAGTTGGATCACACCTGTTCCTGCGACATCGGCCACATTGGCCAAGCGAAGCTCGCCTTCCGCCAATTCAACGCCACCCGTGCTGGTCGAAGTAGCAGAGAGCCGGAGAGTGCCAAGTCCACCTTTAACCAAACGACCTCTTCCCTGAAGCCCTCCCGCGAGTTCGCCATCTACTTCGGCAAAACCGTTTTCCACGCGAACCATTTCACTCACCGCTCCGAGGTCGAGCGGATTGACGAAAGTGACTTTGTGCGTCGAATCGCCCCAACCCAAAATGAGATCCGATGCGCTGGGAACAAAGTCGCCTCGTCCAAATCCAACGGTCGCCCCAGCTCCTCCGAGATTGACTGTGCGATCGCTTCCATAGGCTGCAAATCCACCGCTGCCTGTGAACAAGATGGATTCCTCGTCGCTTCCGATGTCCCGGGTGAAATCGCCAGCTCCCAATCCCACCACACCGCCTTTGACAATCAGAGCTGAAGTGCCGCCTGTGGCACCAATTCCTCCAGGAATCGCATTGGCATTTGCCAGCAAGAGGCTTCCGCCGCTGATGATGGTTGAGCCGCTATAGGTATTTGAGCCTGACAGAGTCGTTGTTCCGGTTCCCGCATTGACAAAATTAGTCAGGGTAACGAAGGAAAAGTCTCCCATGCTAACATTGGCGCTCGCCGGCGCACTCAACGTCACGTTTTGATTCGCGCCGCCGTCAAAAGATACGACCACGGTTCCATCCGGGATTCCTGGACCCGTGACCAGCATGCCCACTTCAATATTGGTGAACAGATTGACGTAGGAGTCGTTTCCGATTTCCAAAATGCTGGAACCAGCGGCAATCGTACCACCGGCATCTCCACCGCCAGTTTCCTTGTCCGTGGAAGCAATCTCGACCGATGCACTGGTGATTTTCACACCGATTTCGAAACTTGCCGCCGGGTTGTAGTTGTGGATGAGAATGTCTCGCGATCCCTCCGAATTTGCCAAACCTCCGTTTAAGGTGCCTGCTCCGAGGATTTTTTTGTCGTTATTGAAAACATTCGTTCCAATCAAGATTCCTCCGTGAGCGACCTCGAGATTTAAGCCCGCAGGAATGGTCAAGGTGCCATCGTTTTGATTGATGTAACGCATGGTTCCGACGGTGGCATCTGCGGTCAGGGTAGCGTTGAAATTGTCAACGGTCAGATCACCTTCGGAAACCTGACGCTGAGGATTGTTCCACAAGGA
>JAGRPD010000696.1 GCA_020439875.1 Verrucomicrobiales bacterium | reverse complement strand
AAAGAACGCCGCCGAGTAAGCTCCCGTCTGCAAAACTCCCACCGACGAGCGGACTCGCCACACCGCCACGGATTCTCGCCGAAAACCCTTTCGCAGCCACCTCAAAACCCCTCCTGCGGCTTCGGCGCAAAAAAATGCTGCACAATCAAACGCTGACAACTGTGTTGCTACACTCTTATTTTCGGCAGATGCCCGGATCTTCGAACTAAGTTGCAGCAAACCTATCCTGCAATTTCTACTTTTGTGCATCTTCTTTAGCGCCACTCAATTCACCATTTTGCTTTTTTTCACGCAACCCTAGCAACTCCGTGCAGAATTCATGAGATGAGAGTGGTTTCCTTGGCGTCAACACCGAATTGAATTGACCCTTAGAGTTTGCTGGTATGAACACAAATGCAAAACCGTCAGATCCGCCCATGAAGTTCCCATCTATGTCATCGGGTATGGCTGGATTCAACCACGAATACATTCTCGGGTCATTGATTACGACCGCTACAAAATCTCCACCCACCTCCGAGGATTCTGGATGCCCCATTTTCACAACTTCCAACAGGTCTCGTTTGCTTTGGAGAAGATATATCCGACTTGGAACACAGACTATATCGCCAAACTTTGATTTTTCAACCTTACCTGCAACAATCGAAATGGAGGCAGTAGGCGAAGACACCATTTCCAGTAGTTGAAAATCCCAGCCATTGCACCGAGAATTAAGCAAACAAGCCAACACAATTACAGAGAGATAACGAAAGAACATTTGTCCCAAGATTTGAATTCATGCAAGATTCGGTGGCACCCATGGCGCGGACTTCCTAAAACTGCAGCGTGTTGTTTTATATATTAGTTTGCAACATGGATGTAGTTTCTTTTTTTGTCGCATTGCATCCAAGTATGAGTTAATATGGTCAGTGGCTCTGGCGAATGACTCCAAGTCCTCCAAAAACGGAGTCTCTGGAAATTCAATATCGGGCGCCAACCAAGATGGCCCAGAAGAAGGCTCTAGCCCAACTCCAATTATCAATTCAGGGCATCTTGTGCGTAATATTCCCCCATCCCCAGTATCCATAAAATGCAAATGCGTTTCGCAATAGAAACATCCAACCAAATTATAGCGGGGGCGTCGATCAAACGGATTCTCAGATGGCGATCCTGGATCCAAAGGATCCCGAGGTTCAGGTTTCGGATCCTCCGGAAGATCAATTCCCAAGCGAAGCCCCATGCCTAAAACATCCACTCGATTCATAGTGTCATTGATCACAAAACCTTGAAGATTTGTACCACCCCGTTCCCCGATCAGATCCCTCACCAACGACCTTCCTTGCGCTGTATCTAAGTACCGAAAACCATAATAAACCAAGCCTGTTTCCTCGTCCACGGGTTTGGTGCTGAATTGATGACGGTGGCACTGGGCTCGGGGGCCTTGTTGGAGGACCGTTTGGCCGAAGGGACTGTAGTCGTAGCGGCCGACTACTTCTCCAGTGAGGCCGTCGATCAGGGCGGCGATGTTGCCGTTGCCGTCGTAGGTCGGTAAGGTGACTTCGGGCGTGGGGCCGGTGTGGTCGAAGGTGGCGAGCAGGCCGCCTACTCCTCCCGCTCCATCGAGCGTTTGGGTAACGTCGTTGCCCCAAACATGCCAGATTCCCTGCACGTCTTCACCGGGCTCTTGGTGTAGCTCGCCCAGCAGGCTCCAATCTCGCCACAGATATCGACTGGTGCTTTCTTGCGGCCGGCCGCTGTCGTCAGCCGTTCGATGCTCCACCGTTTTGCTCACCCGACGGAACTTCACATCGTAGGAGAAGGTCAGGCGGCGACGAAGGGCCGCTGGGGTTAGCGATGGGGTGAATTCCATGGCGAGCAACCGATTCTCAGCGCCCCAAGTGTAGATCCACAAGCTATCCGAGGTCAAGTTCCCATCTTCGTCGTAACTGAGTTCTTCGGAACTATCGCTTCCACCCATGTCTTCCACCGCTTTGGGGTTGATCTTCCATCCCTGTTCCGTAAGGCTCGGTTCGTTGGTTCCAGCGGGAGTTCCAGTGACGGTGACCTCGGTGGCGCTGGGTCCATTTTCGTTGGGAACTGGGCCGAGTTCCTTCGACCAAAAAAGACCCATTCGATCTGCGGGTTGTTCGTTGACCTTCACCCCCAAGTTCGCTGGGGCTTCACCATTGACCACAAAATGATCGGGATTCTCGATACGCGTGTATTGGTTAAGCTGGTTGCTTTCGTAATCGTGCAGATTGGGCTGAGAACTGGTGCCCAATTGGTCAGGAAATTGCACCCTGACGGCGTTTCCCGTGTAAGTTGCGCATACCACTGTCACATCCCGTTCAGCGATCACGGTGATCAATTGAATCGACCGTAATTTCACAACTATATAGATCCCAGGTTCCTTTATTTTGTGAATTTACGATTCCAATAACAACCACGGCTTCAGGTTTTCCGCCAATTTCAATCTTCCCACCGATTCGTGCGTCTTCTCCGATTTTCAAAAAAATACCGGACTCTGAAACATCGAGTTGAGCAAACTCGATGCTTGGATAAAGAGCGTAAACCAAGGTATTCTCCGAGATGTCGGCATGCAAAAATCCCACGAC
>JAGRPD010000087.1 GCA_020439875.1 Verrucomicrobiales bacterium | reverse complement strand
CGGGCAAGGGCGGCGTCGGCAAGAGCACGGTGTCCTGCAATCTCGCGCTAGCGCTCGCTCGCAGCGGAGCGCGGGTGGGTCTGTGCGACTGCGATCTGTACGGCCCGAGCATCGCACACATGTTTGGCGTCGATGAGCGTCCCTACCAAAACGATGCCCAGCAGATCCTTCCCATCGAACGGCATGGGGTTCAGCTCATGTCGATGGGCTTCCTGCTGGATGACGCCTCGCCGGTGATCGTGCGGGGGCCGATCGCCACCCGCTACACGCAGCAGTTCCTCCGTCAGGTCGCCTGGGATTCGTTGGATTATTTGATCCTCGACCTGCCTCCCGGCACCGGGGACATTCAGCTGACGATCGTGCAGACGGTGGCGCTGGATGGTGCGGTGATCGTGACGACGCCGCAGGAAGTGGCGCTGATCGATGCGAGAAAAGCCTCGGCCATGTTTCAAAAAGTGAACGTCCCCATCCTCGGCCTGGTGGAAAACATGAGCCACTTCCTTTGCCCGAGCGACGGCCAGCTTTATGCGATCTTTGGAGAAGGTGGCGGTGAGCGGGAAGCCCAGCGTCTCGGCGTGCCGCTACTGGGGAAAATCCCCATCGAGATGGCCATCCGCGCAGCGGGAGACGATGGCCGCCCCGTGGCCCTGCAAGATCCCGCCGAGAGTGCTTCTTCGGCGGCCTTTCTCAAGGTGGCGCAGCAAATCCGCGCTCACGTCGAACCCGCAGCTTAATTTTTCGCTTCATGACTCGACTGCAAATCACCGCTTTGGTCGGCTTTACTGGCGTACTGCTGGGTGCCCTCGGCGCACACGGCAGCCTGCATGACCATGTGGCAGCGCTGGATCGCCTGCCGCAATGGGAAACGGCGGTGCGCTATCACCTGCTCCACGCCGCAGCGCTGCTGGCGGCTGCTCTCGTCCCGGCGGGTGAGACGGCGCGTCGTCTGCGCCTCTCTTTCACCGCTTGGTTGATCGGAATTTTGATTTTCAGCGGCAGCCTTTACGTCCTCGCATCCACGGGAGTGAAGTGGCTCGGAGCCATCACGCCGATCGGCGGACTCAGCCTGATGTTGGGCTGGCTCGGGCTTTGGCGAGTGCGTTGAGGGGCAGAAAAGACTCCGTACTAGTCGGAGGTTGCCGGAGAAGAGGGTGTGGGCTCGGCTTCGCTCCGGGTTTCTTGGGAGCTGCGTCCGAACAGGAGCGTCAAAAACGCGGCACCCAACAGGATGGCGCAAGGCATGGTGGGAGGGCACCACAGACCTTGGGATTCAAAGACCAAGTAACTGATCGTCAACGCAGCAAAAATCCCGCCCAGCGCAACGAGGAGAGCCCGCCCGCGCCGCACGCGCATCACCATCCACCAGCCCACCAGACCCGCTACGCACCACACCGCCCACTGCGCGGTCAGCGGCAAACGCTGCAACCGAGGCAGCGCATCGATCCGCGCCAACGTCTCGGCCAAAGCCGGTCCGGGAGCATCCGCACCCATCAGCCCGACCACAATCAAACGCGCCTTTTCGAGCGCGGCACGATCTTCCAGGGCCAGGGTCGGAGCCAGATCTCCCACCATCAGATCCAGCCCATTGATGCGACGCACGCCTGGCGCGCTCGTTGGCTCGGCAATCTCCACCCGCCCGTCCTCCGTGAGTGGCACGAAGCGCTCGGGGCCGACATGGACACCCGCCCCTCGACCGAGACGCACCCGCTGGTTGGCATACGGCGCTTTTTCCAGCCGACTCAGCACCTGCCCGAGCAGCAGCGGCATCCACACCCGCTGACCATCCGACCGCACCACCGCAGCGCCGTAAAGCTGCGCGGTCTCAGGCCCCACCGTCACACCCAGCTCTCCACAGGGCAGCAGCAATTCATCCGGCGGCTGAACCAGTGCGCGCAGCTCTGCCGCCGCACCATCGGATCCGCTTTGGCGGGCAAACACCGGCAGCCTCTCCTCCAGCCCACCCAAAAAGGTGCCGCCCTCCAGCGCCGCGCCTTCTGCCAGCTCCCCCTCCACGGCCAGTACCACACTTTGAAAAGGCAACAGCGCCTCCTTCACCGCCGGCACAAAGTCCGGGTGCGGCTGACCCCAATTGAGGGGCGTCGTCACCACCAGCACCTCGGGATGCCACGCAGCGAGCTGCTGAATCAGCATCTGCCAATCCAGCGGCGGTGGCGGCCACGAGGAAAACTCCGCCGCATCTGCGGGCGACCATCCCACATAGACCACGTCCTCCGAGGGCTGCACCGCATTCAGATCAAACCGAGCCCGCGTATTGGCGATCAAAAAATCTTCAAACACCTCATCGACCTGCTGGAAGCGACCCACCTGCTGCTCTCTCTCCAAATACCACACCAGACCGCCCAAAAGCGCCCAGATGACCACCGTCCTCAGGAGGAATCTCATCGCTGCGTCCTCCTCTGCCTCGAGCCTACCGCCGCTCCACGCCGAGGCAACCGCCGGGCACCGCGAGCAATCGAGTCCGCGAGCAATTGCAGGCACACCCGCCAGGCACCGCGATTCAGCGGCAGGTAGCGCTCCGTACCGTCGGGGAACTTGCGAGTTTCGAAAATGTTGCTCGGCTGCTGCACCAGCTCTTGGTAGAGACCGTGCACAAAAAACGTGCGCGCATCCGCCCCATCCGGCCACGGGCTAGGCTGCCCCTCTGCCTCCCGCGCCGCAGCGGTGATGGCGGAGACGATCTCCACCGGCCCGAGTCGGATGCCGAGATTTTCTCCGCTCTCCAAGTAATCCGCCACCACCACCTGAAGCTTGCGCACCACATCCAGCAGCTGCCGTGGGTCCGCCTCCTCCTCCCCTTTGACCAGCGCCATCAGCGCCTCCGATGAAAGCACCGGCTTCACCGCTGGAGGTAGAGGATGACGTTTCGCGTGCGCCGACCGCAGGCCACGATGTCCGCTTTTCCATCCCCATCAAAATCCGTCACCGCCAGGTCCTCGCAGGCCATTGTGTTGTCATCCACCATCTGCTCCTGCCACCCGCCGCCATTCTCCTTGGTGGTGGACCAAAGCCGGATGCCCACTCGCGGGCCGATCTGTTTGGCGGAGCGCCAGCCCACCACGATTTGCCGATTACCCAGGCCCAGCAAATCTCGACACATCAGCGCATGACCGTCCACCAGCTGATCCGTCAGCACCTGACGCGTCCATTCCTGCTGCTTGCCGCCCTTTTCCGGAGGCGTATAGACTACCAGCTGGTGACCGTGCATTGGCTCGATCGCCGCCACGTAGGGCCGCCCGCCACCGAGCACGCCATAGCGCACCTCCCCCGCCCCGAGCAGCGTGTCCGAGTCCGTCGGATGGCGCGTGATCCAGCGCTCGAGCCAACCTTTGTCCGTCGGCGACAGGCGCACGATGCCCTCCCGCCCCGCCAGCAGCAGGTCCTCAGGCTCCTCCGCATTGGAGGCAGGCACCACCTCGAAGTTATGCGTCAGATGCATGCCCGCATTCACCGTTTCCACCTCCCACTCACCGCGAGGATCCTTCGGCATGCGGTAGGCCAGCACCTTCACCGGATCACCATCACCCTTCACATTGCCGCGCCCATGCAGCGGCACCACCACCAGATCATAGCGCCCTGGCGCACGCCGCACCCACCGCATGCGATGCGTCGTCGGCTCATGATGCAGCCGCACCGCCTCCCACTCCTGCGTGCGATCCTCCGGTGGGATCAAATAAAACACAGCGCCACTGTCCACGGTGTCTCCCGGATTCCACTGCGCACCCACCGCGATCTCGCAGCGGCCATCTCCATCGATGTCGCGCGCCGCGATGCAGACGTGGTCTTTCTCCGTGAGATGACCCGTGATGCGATGCTTCACCCAAGTCGGATTCTCATACCAAACGATGGCGTCCTTGTCCGCCATCACCACGTCCTTTCGGCCATCTCCGTTCACATCCACCGCCTCCAGTCCGTATCCGATGCCGATCTCCGTATCCAACGTCATGGGCTCAAACGTCACCGCCATGCCCAGGCCCGACAGCGCCGACATCGACGCCCAAGCCACGAAGCCAAATCCACGAAATCTCATCTTCATATGGCCCCCAGCAAATCACCTCCCTGCGGAGGAGGCAAGACCGGTCCACCGTCTATTTTTGAGTTTTCAACAAAGCCGTCATCCGCGTCTCCACCGCCGACGGCCAATCCCCGCGATGCACGCTCAGCAAAGCCTCCGCCAAATCCGCGTTCTCCTCCCGCTGTGGCTCCCCCTCCTCCAGCAACAACTCAAACATCTCCACGCAGGACGCGGGCTCCAGCACCGCCACCACGAAGCGACTCACCGCCCGCTGGACTTCGGGGTCCTCGGAGGGATCCAGCATCAGTGCCCAGAGAGTCTGCCTTTTTTCCTCACCTTCGGGCAACCGATGCACCGCTTTCAAGGCCGACAGTGCCTGATCCTGCGAGCCATTTCTCACCTTGGACACCAAAGCTGCCGATTGAGGAAAAGCAACGCGATAGCCCGACAACACCGCCATCCGATGCGGCGAATACGATCGCTCCGACTCCGAAGGTGGTGCATCAACGGGCTCGTCAGGCTCTGGCACCACCGGGGCAGCCGCGATCTCCAGCTTTGCTTCGTCCGCTGCCTCCATCACCGGCTCTTCAACGCTCGCCACCACCGGCTCCAGCTTCTCCTCGACGGGACTTTCCGCCACCGACGTCAGGGCAGCCACCACTTTCTCCACCTTAGACTCAGGCTCTTCCTCGTTCGACGCTGATGTCAGAGCCGCTGCTTCTTCGCTGGAAAACATCGCCATCGGTTCAGCGCGGTTGCTCGACCCCGTCAATCCCCTTGGGCTCATCCAAATCGCCGCTCCGTAACCCGCCACCAATCCCGCCGCCAAACCCGTCCAAAATCGTCCGAAGCGTCCGCCTGAATCGGGCGGAGCGGTCAGCACCGGCAAAGGCGGCCCTTCTGCGGCACGCTCCGCCGGAGCGGCTTCCTCCGAGAGCGAGCTGGAGATGATCTCGTCCGCCTGCGGCTCCGGCACCGAATCAGCCGCTTCCCGCTCCACCTCCGAGGGCAGCTCCGCTGCTGGCCGCTGCGGCGTTTCTCCCTTCCTCTTCGCCTGATAAAGATCGCGCCAAATCTCCGGCACCACCGCCAGCAGCAGCGTCTGCCCGCTCTCCGACATACGCTGCAAAATCTCTGGCAAGCGCTGCAGCAAGAGCCGTCCCGACTTGGTGTCCCAGCCATCGGGCGACCGCTCCACCCGACTCCACAGCCGCTTCACTTCCGGCTCCTCCCCTTGCAATTCCAATCCACGCGCCACCTTGTCCCGCACCGCTTCTGTCGTCGTCAACGCCACAAACTGATCCACCCCCTCCACCTCCAGCAGCCGCCCGGCCACGACCGGTCTCACCAAAGCCAACGCGCGAGCCAGATGCACCGCCAATTGTGCCACTGCTTCGGAACCCGGATTCGGCTGCAAATTCAGTACCTCGTGAGCCAAGCGCCCGAGCTTGCCCGTCGCATCCTCCCCCTCCCAATAGGCCAGCAATGCCTCCGCCACCTGCACGCGACCTTTGCGCAGATCACCCACCACCTCCTCAAGAGGCAAATTCGCTTTTCCATCCAATCCTCCACCCTTGATCGCCATCACCAAATCCGCTGCCTCCTTTTCGGCCGGTCCCTGCTGGCGGGCTGCCACCCAACGTTGGATGACCTCCCGAACTGCGGCTTCAGATTGGGCTTCCAGCGTCTCATTCGACTCCTCCACGTCTCCCCTCAGGGATTCGACATCGTTCTCGGATTCCATGGATATTAAGGTACAAATCATTCACAGGCTCGGGAGGCGGGGGGAGAAACCGCGTTTTCATTCTTCCGGGTTCCGGTTTACATTTCAACCCTCTTTTCCGTCTCCTCAATGAAGTGGCACCAAAGCTTCCGTACCAAGCTGATCCTGACGTTTTTCCCGATGGTCGCCGCCGTCGTCATCGCCGCCGTGTGGTTCTCCGAGCGCCGCTTCAGCCGCCTCCAGCAGGAAGTCTTCAATCAGCAGTTCCAGGAGAGCATTGCCTCCTTTGACGAATCCCGCACTCGACGCTTCGAAGCCCTCAGTGCCAGCCTCTCCGAACTCGCCGCCCTACCCGCCGTGCGCACCGCCCTCGAGTCCGGCTCCCAAAATGACCTGCGCAGCCTCGTCCTGCCCCGCGTCCAAGACCTCGGCGGCAGGCAGCTCGAGTCCGAAGGCCAATCTCCTGCTCGCCCGGCCAAAGGCTCCAACCTCACCCGGGGAAACCTCGCCTCCACCCTGCAAAAGCTGCCTCTCGTCGCCCTCGTCGATGAAAAAGGCTCCATCACCGCCAGCTTTGGCTCCATCGACTCCCAGCCGCTGCCCCGAGGCGACATTTCAGACGCGATCCGCCAGGCTTTTCGCAAACACACCCGCGAGCGATCCGAGCAGTTCCTCCGGCTCAACGGACGCACCCTCGAAGAAGTCCTCACCGGGCAGCAGGTCGGCTACGTCCTCTCCCACGCCGACAACGATCAACCCGACAGCGTGCGGGAAGTTTTCGTCACTCCCGTCCGAGATGCCGCTGGCGAGAAATTTCTCGGAGCCCTCGTCCTCGGACTCCCCCTGCCCGCCGCCGCCGAGCAGGCCCTCTACCGCCAGACCCGTCAAAGCAACGACACCCCCGTCATGAGCGGCATCCTCATCGACGGACAGCTCACCTCCAACACCATCCCCCCCAGCCAGCGCCCGCTCATCGCCAACCTCGTTCAGGATCGCATCGCCGAAGGCGCGCTTGAGGGAGATGCCCTGATCGTACCGCTCGATGGCGTCCGCCATCGCGTCATTTTCCGCCGCCTCAATCCTGATTCCCCCTTCCCTCACGCCATTCAGGTCAATCTCTACTCCCTGGCCCGGCTCGACGCCGAGATCGCCGAACTCCGCACCA
>JAGRPD010000689.1 GCA_020439875.1 Verrucomicrobiales bacterium | reverse complement strand
TTTCTCTGATAAAGTTTCTGGAGCAATGGGTTGTCCTTCTCCCGCCCCTGGAAAATTGACATTTTCCTCTACGCGTTCCCCCGCCCCCGGGAAAATTGATATTTTCCTCTACGCGTTGCCCCCTGTCCGGGAAAACGGACGTTTTCTGCTCGGCTGGATGGGTCTTGAGCGGGTGGGCTGGGTTGAAGGAACCTGGGAGCCTGGGAGCTGCGGCGTGGCACGGCTCGGGAGAGCCATGCTACGTCAAGGTGCTTCGATGCAACCTCCCGACACGCTGAAGCGTGAACAACGTGCGACCTGATTCCTATCAAAAATCAGCAATCTGAGTTCAGCATTCGAAATTCCAAGCTTGGCGGACATTCGTGTGCATTCGTGTCCCTTCGTGGTTCCTGAAATTGTTTGCATCCTTGCGTCACGGCTTTTTTCCATTTGGAGCCTGATCAGGGAGAAACTGATGCGGGGAAGAAGGTGGATGCGGGGGGCTTCGGCTTTTCTTTGGCTTGCTCAGGTGCTGTGGGGTCGATGCCCCCACCTACAGTTCGGCGGCAGGGCTCGCACGGGGAAGATGAAGTAGTTGCGGTGGTGAGGCAGGTGGAGAGATGTGAGACGCTTCAAGAGGGAGAGGTTCAATTCGTTTCCTTTTCGAAGAGGGCGAGCAGGTTTTGCACGACGGTGGCGGCGCGAAATTCGTGTTCGTTGCCCTGCGGGTCGCGACTCCATGCTCCCGACGAGGGTCCTCCATCCAGATTCATGGCCGTTCGGATGCTGAGATCTGTGAAAACTTGACCGCCTGCCAAAGATTTCGCCAGACCGGACAAAGTCAGATTTGTCCCGCATCCCATCACCCACTGCCCCTTTTCATCCGTTGCCACAAAGGAGCGGCGCAAGGCGACTTCGTCAGGTCCTCCCTCGAAAGCCGGATGGCCTTCCCAAACCAAGAGCGGGCTGCACTGGACTCTTTGCGTCACACGACCCTGTTTGGGGAATTCGGGACCGCGTTCGATGTTCAGTTTTCCGTCCCTCATCACGAGGGCTGCTTCCAGTTCGGACACTTCACCCACCTCTCCTTGCGCCACTCCATCACTGACTTGAAGGCCATAGACCCCAAAGTCACGCCCATTGAAATAGCCGCCATTGCAGCCGGCGATGGCACCTGCGGACCGCAGCAATTCGGGCAATTTTTTCGCTGTTTGCGCGGGACCGTTCTGCACGATCACCCCCAATCTGACCTGGGATTCGTCAAACCGAATCCCATAGAACACGGATGCCTGCTGAGAGCGAACCACCCAATGAGCGCCTGCGGGAAGTTTCACGCTTTGCTCAACTGCGGCGGCTCCGGCACGTCGGCCGAGGAGCACAGCCAACCCTAGACCACTGCCTGCCCACAGGATTCGGCGACGTAACCAGACACTCATGCAATCGAACGCGCTGAGGTTACAAGCCATGCCAGTCCCGATGCAAATCCGTTTTTCAGCTCGACCGAGCTGATGCTCTCCACCGTTCCTGAATGAGCGGGGCGGGATGTTGCGTTGTCTGAGCAGCC
>JAGRPD010000086.1 GCA_020439875.1 Verrucomicrobiales bacterium | reverse complement strand
GGAAAATTGACATTTTCCTCTACGCATTCTCCATCCCTGGAAAATTGACATTTTCCTCTACGCATCCTCCATCCCCGGGAAAATTGACATTTTCCTCTACGCATCCCTCCACCCCAGGAAAATTGACATTTTCCTCTACGCATCCCTCCACCCCTGGGAAAATTGACATTTTCCTCTACGCGTCCTCCACCCCTGGGAAAATTGACATTTTCCTCTACGTGCCCCCAGGGAAAGCTGACGTTTTCGTTTACTTGCACCCCACCTGGGAAAACCGGTGTCTTCTCCTCGGCTGGAGGAGTTTTGTGCGGGTGGGCTTGGGTTGAGGGAGCCTGGGAGCTGCGGCGTTGCACGGCTCGGGAGAGCCATGCTACGTCAAGGCGCTTCGACGCCACCTCCCGACACAACGAGCGACCTGCCCCCCGCAAACCAACAATCCGCGCCTTGTGCAGCTAACATCCTTTCGTGAAGGACAATCATTCGTGTGCATTCGCGTCCATTCGTGGTTCAAAAGGCCGTTCGAATTCTCTCTCCCCGGTCGTTGCTCATGCGAAGCCTCATCAGAGTGAAGCTGATGCGGTGACAGAGGTGGATGCGGGGGGCTTTGGTTTGTTCAGGTGCTGTGGGGTCGATGCTGCCACCTGCAGGTTGCGGCCTCACTGGCTTTGAAATTCCTGCCTTCCTGCTGGCATTCTTGTGAGGAAGAAGTATGATCGGGGCTTCGGTAGCGTAGTACGCCTCTCTTTGCGATGTCTCTTACTGACCGCGATTTTATGCGACCCGGCGGCCACTCCTGGCAGATGCCGCAATGGACGACGTTTCACAGTCTGTTCTGGCTGATTGTGGTGGTGGCCATTTTGCAACACGGCCTGGGCTGGGGGATGATGACCATCATTTCTTCCGAAGGTACTACGAGGTTGCCCATTGGGGGGGTCAGCTTGGAGACGCTGTCCGAAGGTCGCATTTGGACGATGTTCACGTTCATGTTCGTGCACCGGGATCTGCTCCATCTGGCGTTCAATCTGGTGGTCTTCTGGTTCGTCGGGCGGCGGGTGCAGGAGATTTTTGGCGGTGGCCACTTGGTGCGGCTCTTTTTGATCGGTGGGCTACTGGGAGCGGCTCTGCGCATCGGGGTGTATGCCTGGCTGGTGCCAGCGGGCAGTCAGGCCTCCGGCCAACCGGTGCTGATGGGGGCTTCGGCTTCGGTTTTTGCGCTGTTCTTTGCACTCGCCGTGTCTCTGCCTCGCGATGAGGTGGGTCATATGATTTACCTGATTCTTCCGATCCGGGTTTCGATGCTGAGAGCGGGTCAGTTTGTGATCGTTTTGGAGATGGTTCTGTTTTTGCTCGATCTGTTTTCATCCCCTCCTCTCGCTTCCGATGCGGCCCATGTGGCGCATCTGGGTGGGGCTTTGGCGGGCTGGTATTACATCCGCATGCTGGGATACGGGGAGCACCCACTGACGTATCGGCGGCTGTGGCAGCGGGAAGAGGATGCCCCGCTGCGTCGGCAGCGCCGCAATGCCCGGTTGGTGACGCAGAATGCGGCCCGACGTCGCCCGCATGTGGAGCTGGATCTGGAGGCGGTGGCGGAGCAGATCCCGTCTGAGGCTCCTCCCGTGGAGCTGGACGTGGATGAGATCCTGGAAAAAATCCACGCTCACGGCATCGATAGCCTCACGGTTCGCGAGCGCCGGACGCTGGAGAACGCTTCTCAAAAAGCCAAACGAGGCTCTTCCGAACGGAGTTGATCGCTGGGAGATCTCGGCGGATTTCGGAGCGGGGCGACTCAGGCCGGATCTCCGGCACCTTCGAGCACCGTGAGGGCATTGCCCAGCAGCTTCAGGCCCAGGGTTTGACTTTTCTCGGGGTGAAACTGCACCGCCATGAGGTGCGGGCGCGCAATGCCGGCGGCGAAGTCGCGTCCGTATTCCGCCGTGCAGAGGACCTCGGAGGAATCTGCCACGTCGGGGTAGTAGGAGTGCACAAAGTAGAGGTGCGAGGGGTTGGGCAGGCCCTGCCACCAGTTGGAAAACGGGGCCGACCACTGCACGGCATTCCAGCCCATGTGGGGGATTTTGAGACCTGATCCGGGATCGAACCGTCGCACCACGCCGCCCGCTGCGGCGAGGCCCTGGACGCCGGGGCATTCCTCGCTGCCTTCAAACAGGAGCTGGTAGCCCAAGCAAATGCCGAGGTAGGGTCGCTCAGCCTTCAGCCACTCCTGCAGCGGGGTCCAGAGGTCGCGATGCTTCAAAAACTTCACGCAATCTCCAAACGCTCCCTGCCCGGGGAAGATCAAAACGTCCACCTGATCAAAGTCGGCAGCGGTGGCGATCAAGCGGCTGGACCGACCGAGCGCTTCGAAGGCGTTGTTGACGCTGCGCAGGTTGCCAGCGCCGTAATCCAAGATTCCAAGTTCCATCGCCAAGCTCTTCCGGTTAGTTACAGGACCTCTTTGGTGCTGGGCACGCCACGCACCCGGGGATCGATCCGCGTTGCCATATCGAGCGCCCGCGCTAGGCCCTTGAAGGTGGCCTCCGCCATGTGGTGGGCATCTCGGCCTTTCAAAATATCCACGTGCAGGTTCATCAGGGAGGCCCCGGCAAAACCCCGCAGGAATTCCTCCAGCAGGCTGAAGTTGAAGCGCCCGCCGATGGCATCCACGCCCGCTGGGCCGTCATAAACCAGCAGCGCGCGGCCGCTCAAATCCAGCGCCACGCGGGTGAGCGCCTCGTCCATCGGTAGCAGGCACCAGCCGTAGCGGACGATGCCCACCTTGTCTCCGACGGCCTGCTTCAGGGCCTGTCCCAGCACGATGCCCACATCCTCGACGGTGTGGTGAAAGTCCACCTCGATATCCCCCACCGCTTTGACCTCAAGATCAAACAACCCATGCTTGGAAAACAAGGTCAGCATGTGGTCAAAAAACGGAATCCCCGTGTCGATGGACGAGCATCCCGCGCCGTCGATCACCAATTTCAGGGTGATGTCGGTCTCCGCCGTTTTCCGTGCAATCCTGGCCTCA
This sequence comes from Verrucomicrobiales bacterium, assembly GCA_020439875.1. GTDB lineage: Bacteria > Verrucomicrobiota > Verrucomicrobiia > Verrucomicrobiales > Verrucomicrobiaceae > JAGRPD01. The sequence goes on along the minus strand of JAGRPD010000086.1, from coordinate 11,221 downwards.
CGAGTTGATGACATGCGGCACTGAACCCGAAAACGTCGGTGCAAGCAAACGCTACTTTCCAGCGGGCGCAGCCTTCACCGGGAAGTCGAAGGCCTCGACCACTGGCTTGCCGTCGAAGCTCGCAGGCACCTCCAGGCCGAGCAGCCAGAGGGCGGTGGCGGCGGTGTCGTAGGTGGTCACTGGCTGCTGGATTTCAAAGCCTGGTTTGACCCCTTTGCCCCAGGCGATCCAGGGGATGTTCATGTCGTCGGGGATGTTCTCAGCATGGTTTTTTTCATGCCCGCCATGATCGGCTGTGACGATGATGACGCTGGAGTCGGCCATGGGGGAGTCCTTCTCCGCGCGCACCACCTGCCCCAGCGCCTGATCCACCACGCGCAGGGCCTCCTGCTGCTCAGGACTGCCCCAGCCGGAGGCGTGACCGGCGGCATCGACGTCGGGAAAGTGCACCATCATCACCTGCGGTTGATGCTCTGCCAGCCATCCCTTCACCTGACCTGCCACCTTCTGAGCTGGTGCCTTCAAACGGTTGAATTCCATGGAGGCAGGACCGGGCTGCTGCGGCCCATTGAGATCAAACACATCCAGACTACCCGGCAGCCAGAGGTGGCGAAATTTGCCCTTCCCGCAGATCCACGCCGTGCCTGCCTCGGGGTCAGCCGCCTTCACCAGCGAAAAAATGGTGGGCACCTTCACCATGCCGCGCAGAGGCATCCAGTCATTCCAGAGGATGCCGTGCTTCTCCGGGCCGACGCCCGTCACCATGGAGGTGTGAGAAGGTAGGGTCTTGGGAGGAAAAATCGTGTTGGCCACCCAGGTGTGCGCGCCTTCCTGCACCAGCCGCTGCAGCTGCGGCATCTCGGTCTGGAGGATGACCTTGGGTTTGCCTCCATCAATGCTGAGGATGATCACGTGATCCACCTTTCTCTCAGCGAGAGCGGGGGAAATGGCGAGCAAGCAGCTGAAGATCAGACCAATAAAACGGCGAGAAGTCATGGGTCATGGTCAGGGCGAGTGGATCGCTCGGCAAGTGCGAACCACTCAGCAAGGAAGCGGGAGGTGAAGCGTTCGGCAGACAATCCCAGAAGTTTTAAAATTTAGAAATTTTTACAGTAAATATAATATTTTATTTGTATTTTTGTAATTTCTAGAATATTATTTCCAGACCCCTTTTTCCGTCATGCGCCGTACCTTCCTCTTACTACCCCTCCTCTCCGCCGCGCTGGCTCCGACGATCCAGGCTCAACTCGGCGTCGAAACCTCGCTGCCCTATCGCCTCCAGGATGGCCAGGAATATCAAACCTCGATGATCGAGCTGCTGCACTACGGGCAGCTGGTGTTTGATGCACCGTGGCGCATCGATGAAGGCGGTGGCCGCCCGCTAACGAAAGGTACGGGACCGCAAATTTCAGACCCGTCCTCTCCCCTCGTTTTCCCCCGCAACTTCAATCGCATCTCCGCTCCCGATTCCAACAGCTGCGTGGGCTGTCACAACTCCCCCGTATCAGGAGGGAACGGCGATATCGTCGCCAACGTCTTCGTGCTGGGACAGCGTTTCGATTTCGCCACCTTCGATCATTCCGACTCGATCTCCACTCGCGGAGGCACCGATGAGGAAGGCAAACACCCAACACTCCAGCAGATCGCCAACTCCCGCGCGACGCTGGGCATGTTTGGCAGTGGCTACATCGAGATGCTGGCTCGGGAGATGACGGTGGATCTTCAAGCCATTCGCGACTCCATGCCACCCTCCTCGACGATGCCCCTGGAGTCCAAGGGCGTCTCCTTCGGCATGCTGTCTCGCAACAGTGATGGCAGCTGGGACGTCAGCCAAGTGGAGGGTCTGCCTCTGCCCAGCCTCTCCACCACGGCTCCAAAGCCGAACCTCATCGTCCGCCCGTTTCACCAAGTGGGCAACGTCGTCTCCCTGCGGCAATTCTCCAACAATGCCTTCAATCACCACCATGGCATGCAGTCCACGGAACGTTTTGGTGAAGGAGCCGATGTGGATGGCGATGGCAAGGCAAATGAAATGAACCGTGCGGACATCACGGCCGTGTCGCTCTACCAAGCCGCGATGGCTGTGCCTGGGCGGGTCATTCCCAACAACGCCACCATTCAATCCGCCGTGCTCAACGGGGAGAACCACTTCGTCACCATCGGCTGTGCGCAATGCCACACTCCGAGCCTGCCTCTCAGCAACACTGGACATCTCTACAGTGAGCCGAACCCCTTCAATCCCCCCGGAAACCTCACGCCGGATGACATGACGCCGATCACGCTGGATCTCAACTCGGATCCCAGCCTGCCCCAACCGCGCCTGCGGGCGGATTCCAGCGGCATCACCCACGTGCCCGCCTTCACCGACCTCAAGCTGCACGACATCACCAGCGGCCCGGGCGATCCCAATGTCGAAGCACTCAATCAAAACGCACCTGCTGGTTCACCCGCCTTTTTCGCTGGCAACTCGCTTTTCCTAACCCGCAAGCTGTGGGGTCTGGCGTCGAAGCCGAACTTCTTCCACCACGGCATGTACACCACGATCAAGGAGGCCATCCTGGCGCACGCCGGTGAGTCCGAGGCCAGCCGTCAAGCCTACCAGGCCCTCAGCCCCGAAGAGCAGGCAGAACTCATCGAATTCCTCAAATCCCTGCGCAACCTGCCCGAAGGCAGCCCCTCGACCGTGCTGGACACCTCCAACATGCCGCGCGCGTGGCCGCCACATCAGGTGACTTCCGTCTCCTCCAGCGGTGGCAACCTCGAAGTCGCCTGGCAAGGCGGCACCGAGATCAGCCCACGCACCGCTGATTACGAGCTGGAACTGTCCACAGATCTCGTCAGCTGGACCTCCGCTGGCCCAGCCACCACCGACACCTCCGCCCTGCTGCCGATGAACCTGGATCGCGCCTTCTACCGCGTGCGGCTCTCCGATGACTCGCAGCCACCGACGGATCCCATCGGCTACGTGAAGACCACCATCCCCGCCTCCGGAGAAGCCGTCGTGGCCCCCTGCTTGCAACCCGAAATGGTTTATCAGGACAAGATCCTCAGCATCTCGGGTTCATCCGTCACTGTGGCCATGGCCCCCGGCTGGTCACCAAACCAATTTGTCCATCAAAGCGGCAGCCAACCCGTCACCTACGCCGCCGTGGTCGTCACGGGTGAGAGCGCAGGCATCATGGGATTGATCTCCGCCAATACCGACCACTCCCTGACCGTCCTCTTCCATCCGAATGACAATCTCTCCGGCATCGCCACGGTGGCGACACACGGTCTCGCCAGCGCGGATCAAATCGCCATCATTCCCTATTGGACGCCCGATACCCTGGTCGGCACGAACCTCCCTCAGGGCAGCCAGATCCTGCTGTTCCGCTCCACCAACGCTGGCACCGATCTCTCCGCCTCCACCATCCTGGAGCTGGACGGAGGCAGCTGGTATGACGCCGCCACCTTCCAGCCAGCGGGAGACACCGCCATCGGCTTCCACGAAGCCTTCATCGTCCGCAACCCCAGCACCGCTGAAACCGGCTTCACGGCCTTTGGTCGCGTGCCACGCATCCCGCAGCACATGATCCTGCGCACCCTGGCAGACAACGTGGCCCAGGACATCCGGGTCGGATACCTCTGCCCCGTGCCGGAGCCGATCGGAGCCATCTCCCTGAACCTGCGCACCGATGACCAACTGCTGGTTTATGACAACAGCGCCACCGGCATCAACAAAGCCCCGAACAAAATCCTGATTTACGAAGAGGGCACGGGCTGGATCGATGGCGATACCTTTGAAGTCGTCAACGACACCTTCCAGCTCACCCCCGGAGTGGGATACACCCTGCGCCTCAAAGGCAGCAGCCCCACCTACACCGGCATCTGGCATGATCTGCCTGGTTTCATCGCGCCCTAATTCCCTCTCTCTTCTCGTCCCTCGCATTCGAACCTTCCTCCATCATGAAATACCTGACCTGCCTCCTCTCCACCGCCTGCCTGCTCGCGCTGGCCCCTGCGGCCCGCGCCACGGTCACGCTGCAATTCAGCACCTCCTCCGCCAAACTCACCGGCATCGCGGATGAATTCGGCGTCGTCACCGACGGCATGATGTGGGGCATCATCATCGACACCGCAGGCGACGGCTTTGACACCCTCGCCGCAGCCTCCTACGACGAGATCACCACCCCGCTCGCTCCGGGGCTCTCCCAGTTCCTCGCCATCGGCGGCACCGACACGGACGATCTCATCTACATCGGCAGCAATCTCACGGCCACCCTCGGAGGCACCGATGGCGGCTCAGGCGGCATCACCCTCATCTCCAACGTGCCCTTTGGCACCGATGGCATCAGCCAGGGAGATGCCTTTGCCATCACTTGGTTTGCGGACAATTCCGCGAGCGCAGGCTCTCACTACGGCATGCTGACCGATCCCGCCCTCACCTTGCCTTCGGACTCCTCCACCGCCTCCTACGCCGCCGCCTTCAGCGGAGCAGACGCTCCACGCCCTGCCGATCACACCTTCGCCGTCGCTCCCGTTCCCGAGCCCGGCGGTCTCTTGCTCATCGCCATCGGCGGCATTCAGTTTCTCTGGAGACGTCGTCGGCTGGCTTAACCGCCCTTTGCGACCTCAGTAACCTCCCTGACCCAGCTCTCCCGCCGCCGACTGAGGCGCGGCTTCCCCCGCCGCCTCACGGCGGCGAAACTCGTCCAGCATCGCCGCCGTCGCCGTGGCTCCGCAGCGAGTCGCGCCCAGATCCCGCACGCGGATCAGCCCATCGAGATCCCGCACCCCGCCCGCCGCCTTCACCTGCACCCGGCTGGACACACTGTCCCGCATCAGGCGTAGATCGTGCTCCGTGGCTCCTTGGTAATTGTAGCCACCCCCTGGTTGCTTCACAAAACCGTAACCCGTGCTGGTCTTGATCCAATCCGCACCCGCCCGCTCGCACACCTGCGCCAGACGGCGCTTGAAGGCATCCGCCTCCAGACCCGCACCGCCCTCCGTCAGGTAGTCATTTTCAAAAATCACCTTCACCCGCGCCCCGTGGGCATGCGCCTCCTCACACACCGCCCGGATATCAGCCTCCACGTAGTCCCACTCACCGCTGAGAGCCTTCCCCAGATTCACCACCATATCGATCTCGCGCGCGCCATCCTCGCAGGCCTGTCGCGTCTCCAGCCGCTTCACCTCCGTGGAACTGTTGCCGTGGGGAAATCCAATCACGCAGCCCACCACCACGTCGCTGCCCGCCAGCCAACGCACCGCATCCCGCACCGCGTAGGGTTTGATGCAGACCGAGGCCACGCCGTACTTGGCCGCCAGCGCGCAGCCAGCCTCCAGCTCGGCATCGGTCAGAGTGGGGTGCAGCAGGGAGTGATCGATGGTTTTGGCGAGTTCTGAGTAGGTGTAGTTCATGGAAAAAATGCGTCGCGAGTTTCAGGCAAAATAAGGAGCCATCATCTGGCGGGCCACCCGCACCGCGCGGCAGCGTCCCTCCAGCGTCGAGCCAAAGGTCCCGTCCTCCACCTCGATGCACACCGGACCCGCGTAACCCGTCTCCATCACGCTGCCCATGTAGTGCGCCCAATCAATCTCCCCGTAGCCCGGCAGACGCGGCTGATGCCACTCCAGTGGATGCGCAAACACGCCCACCTCATTGAGCCGATTTCGGTCAATCCTCACGTCCTTCGCGTGCATGTGGAAAAGCTTGTCGCGGAATTCCATCAACGCACTCGCTGGCTCCATGAACTGGAGAGCGAAGTGTGAGGGATCAAAATTCAGACCAAAATTCGGCGAAGGGATGTCGTTGAAGGCCCGCCGCCAGATCGCTGGAGTCGTCATCAAATTTTTGCCGCCCGGCCACTCGTCGCGGGTGAACCGCATCGGGCAGTTTTCAATCGCCACCCGCACACCTTGATCCTCTGCAAACTGGATCAGAGGCCGCCAAACCTCCAAAAACAGCGGCCAGTTGTCATCGATGTCTCGCGTCCAATCCCGCCCCACAAACCCCGTCGTCGTCTCCAGCCCCAGTCGTTTCGTCGCCACCATCACCTTTTTAAAATGGGCCACACAGGCCTCTCGCACCGCCGCATCGGGGTGCAGCATGTTCGGGTAATACCCCAACGCGCTGATCGCCACCCCGTGCTTCTCAGCCAGAGCCCGCACCTCATCCGCCATCGTCGGCGTGAAGTCCGTCACATCCAGATGGGTCACCCCCGCATACTTGCGTTCCGCCTTTCCCACCGGCCAGCAGGCCAGCTCCACACAGGAGAGACCCTCCGCCGCCACGAACTTCAGCAGCTCATCCAAAGACAGTTCGGGAAGGAGGGCAGAGACGAGACCGAGTTGCATGATCCGAGGAGAACGACGCCAAACCGAGCCAAAATACATCGCTGCACGAAGTTCTAAAAACACACCCCTCGCTCCCAGCCCGCCGCCTCATCAATCCTGCGACGGGTTCCACGTTGCGTCCACCCAGCATCCGCGCTTCGTTCCTTCCCGATGCCCATGATTTCCCGTCTCGAAGCCCGCTGGGGCCGCTTTGCCATTCCAGGACTCGTTCAGATCCTAGCCTGGATGCAGTTTCTCACCTTGATCCTCATTTACGTCAGCAGTCCCGAGGCACAGATCACATTCATCCGGTTTCTGCAGTTGGACCCCGACAAACTGATGCACGGAGAGGTTTGGCGCATTTTCAGCCACCTCTTCATTCCCCGCACCTTCAGTCCGCTGCTGGCACTCATTGGCACGCTATTTTTGGTCTTCATCGGACGTGGGCTCGACGAAGCCTGGGGCCCCTTCCGCGTCAATTTGTACGTCCTCGGCGGAGCCCTCTGCCTCACAGCGGGAGCCCTGCTCACCGGCTTCCAAGGCGGTGGCCTGTGGCTGCTGGAGAGCCTGCTCTTCGCTTTCGCCATGTTTTACCCCGATCGCGAGATCCTGCTTTTCTTTGTCATTCCCATGCGCATCCGCTGGGTCGCCATCCTCAGCGCCATCACCCTCATCTTCTATGCTGCAGGTGAGCCCGATCTGCGCTGGCCCTTCTTGTTTGGCAATCTCAATTTCCTCATCGCCTTTGGCCCCGCCATCCTCCACAGCACCCGCCAGCGGGCGCAGGTCATGGAACGCCGCGCCCGCTTCCAATCCGCCCAGCAGCCCAGCGACACCTTTTTTCACCAATGCGCGCAGTGCGGACGCACGGAAGTGGATGATCCCAGCCTGGAATTCCGCGTCACGGACTCCGGAGATGAGATTTGCGATCGCTGCCGGGAAGGCACCACCCCCGTCTCCCCGCCCGCCCCGTGAAAAAGAGTCGCTCTCACCACACCCCGCGCCCTCCTTTGACCTCAAACTCTGACTCTTCTTGCATCGAATCCGAGAAAATGGATTGACGGCTTTTTGCCAAACCCGTTAAATACCCTCTTTGAGAAGACAAAATCCCGAGCCCCCTTCCCGAGACTTTCCATGAGCGAACCGAACCAGCCCCTGCCCCCGCCCACGCCGAAGACCAGCGCGGTGCCGTTGAAAAAGGAAACTGTGCGCATCACCCTGCGGGCGCGTCCCGGCGCGGGTGTCACCCAGCCGCGGGAAGCCACCGCTCCGGTCGGCACCACCACCTCCCAGGTGCCCTCCTCCACGACATCCAGCGTGGCACCTCCAGTTGCCCGGAAGGCCACCGCTCCCATTCAGCTGCCATCCGCTCCCCTTCCGCCGCCGGCTCCCAAGAGCAGCACGGCACCGGTCTCCTTGCCTCCCGCTCCGCGTCCGCCGGTGACGGCCAACGTCCCCGTCGCTCCTGCGGCCCCTGCGGCGGCCATCCCGCCCGCGCCGCGTCCCGCAGCGCCTCCAGCTCCGACCGCACCGCGTCCCGTCGCTCCAGCCGTGCCAGGTGCACCTCCCGCAGCCCCGCGTCCTGTCGCCCCGGCGGCACCTGGTGCCGCTGCACCGAGCGCCCCGCGCCCGGTCGCCCCAGGCGCACCCCGCGTGGAGCAAGGAGCCGCCACCCAGCCGATGGTGGCCCCGCGCCCGGCACCACGTCCCGTGGGTGCAGGCACCGCCCCGATGGCAGCTGGCCCAGGAACGGGTCAACTGCCCAAAGCCACCGTCAAACTGGGACAGACCCAGCCGATGGCCCGCCCTGGCATTTCCGCCCCTCAGGCCGCTCCTGTGAAGCGCGGTGCCGCCGCCATGGACACCGATTCCTTCTACGAGGAAAAGGATCCCGAAGCCGGTTTGGTCCCCCTCTCCGTCATTGGCTTGGTGTTCAGCATCGCCCTGCTGGTGGTTCAGATGTTCTCCACGGATACCGTGATGACCACCCCCGCCGGTCAGCCCTCTCCCCTCATGGTCCCCGCCGATCAGCGCGTGGATTGGGAGGCGCAAGACGCCGTCGGTGCCTGGCGCAACAACTTCCAAAAGGCGATGCCCGCCATCCCGGAATAAACCCCGCGCGTCTCTCGCAGCCTTTCCGCCGACTGACCCATCCACCCTCAGCCCTTCGTTTTTCTCCCTCTCATGCAACTTCTCGCTTGGCTTGTCTTCCTCTTGGCTGCCGCCACTCTCCTCCTCAACATCTTGACACACTCCGGCAGCTGAGTCCCATCAACGACTCAACGCTTTTCCCTTCGGCAGGTTTCGCCCTGCATTGACTGGAATTTTCATGGGCACCCTGTCACCGGGGTGCCCTTTTTTTGCCCCCGATGTCCGCCGCTTCACCCATGAAAGCTACGCTGCGCCAGGAAGCTCGCCATCGCCTGCGCGCCTGGGCCGCTTCACCCACCACCGTCCAGCAAGCCACCGAGGCTCTTTGTCAAAACCTCCTCGCCCATCTGCAAAACCTGCCACCGGGCCGCATCACCTTGTTTGGTGGATTAAAAAACGAGCCCGATCTCTGGCAACTGCTGGCCCCAGCGCTCCACACCTGCGGCTGGCAAACCGCCCTGTTCCTGACTCAGCCTGATGGGACCATGACCGCTCACCCCCTGGAGCATGCCAACGAAGCCATTCGATCGGCATTTCAGAACTGGGAACCTGGACCCACCGCCAGCCAACGTCCTCCCCTCCAACCCACGCACATCCTCGTTCCCGCCCTGGCTTTTTGCCCGGAGACCGGCCATCGACTGGGTCGCGGCGGCGGTTATTTCGATCGCTACCTGGCGCGGCAACCGGCCCACATCCGACGCATCGGAGTGGGATTTGACTGCCAGCTTCTGCCCAGCCTGCCCAGCGAGTCCCACGATCTGCCCGTGCAGGAGATCTTCACAGAAAGCAGTCACCTCACTCTGGACCGAGGCTGATCCTCCCTCAGCCCTACACCAGCATGGGCGGCTCCATGTCAAAGGCCGGAATCCGCACCGCCACAGCCTTGCCCGATGAGGTGGATCCAAAAAACGAACCCGTTGCCGTGCTGCTGGCCTTGATGATGTGGTAGGAGGTGTAGCTGAAATACTTCCCCGGAGCGAGCTTGGGAAACTGGCCCACCACCCCATCGCCCTCCACCACCATGGTGTCTCCTTCCACATCTCGGACGATCCACTTGCGACCAAAAATGTTCACCACCTGGTCCGACTCGTTGTGGATCGAGATCCGATAAACAAACGGATGCGGACGGTCGGGCGGAGCGGGTCGCGACGGATCGTACTCCACCGCGTCCACGGTAACCGTCAGCCCGTCAAGGATCTCAAAATTGGAAGCCACAGGGAAGAAGCTAGCGCGGTTCCGTGCAAACTCAAGGTCAGCTCAGCACGGCTTTCATCTCCTGCAGCTTCGCCAGTTTGGCCGCCCAGTCGGCTTCGCGTTCGCGATGCTCCACCAGCACTTTTTCCGGCACCTTCGAGGTGAACTTTTCATCGGCCAGCTTGGCGCGCACCTTGGCCAGCTCGGCCTCGGCTTTGCCGATCTCCTTGTCGAGACGTGCGCGCTCCGCCTCCACATCGATCAGGCCTTCCAGCGGCAACATCAATTCACCCAGCGGCGTCAAAATGGCGGGCGTGCCCTTGGCCGGAGCGGCGTTGGCATCCACGTCCAGCGGCTCCGCCTGGAGCAAATTGCGCAGCACCTCGACATCGTGCGGAGCCAATTCCTGCGCTGGCTTCAGCACGTAACGCACCCGCTTGTTGTTCGGCAGGTTGAAGCTGCTCTTCAATCCGCGCCCCAGCGTCACCGTTTCGTATTTGGCGTTGGCCGCGTCTTCATCTTCCGGCAGCAGGCCAAAGTGCGCCTGCTCGTCGGCATCCAGCGGCTTCGGCCAGGGCGCGTGCATGATGCTTTGGCCGCCCTGGTTTGCAGGCATGTCGGCATTGAAGCCCATGCCGTGCCACAACTCCTCCGAGATGAACGGCAGGAAGGGATGGAACAAACGCAGCGTGTGGCTCAGCACAAAGTCCATCACCGCGAGCGTGTTCGCTTTCCGGCGGGCATCGCTGCCTTGCAACACGGCTTTGCTCGCCTCCACATACCAATCGCAATACTCCGTCCAAAAGAAGCGGTAGAGCGTGGCGGCGGCGTCGCTGAAACGATACTCCTCCAGCGAGGTGGTCACTTCTTCAATCGCGCGATTGAGGCGCAGCAGGATCCACTTGTCGTCGCTGGTGAGCAGAGTCGGGTCGATCTCCGTCTCCGTCGCGCCACCCTGCATCTGCCGGAAGCGCGCGGCATTCCACAGCTTGGTGCAGAAGTTGCGGCCCAGCTCGACGTTCTTTTCATCAAACAAAATGTCCTGCCCCAAAGGCGCACTGCGCATGATGCCGAAGCGAAGGGCATCGGCGCTGTACTTCGCCATCAGGTCGAGCGGATCCGGCGAGTTGCCCAGGCTTTTCGACATCTTGCGGCCCGTCTTGTCGCGGATGATGCCGGTAAAGTACACGTTTTTGAACGGCATGCCGCCCATCCACTCGTAACCCGCCATGATCATTCGGGCGACCCAGAAGAAAATGATGTCGGGGCCGGTGACGAGGTCGGTGGTGGGGTAAAAGGCCTTGAGAGTGGCGGTGTTTTCCGGCCATCCCATCGTCGCAAACGGCCACAGCCAGGAGCTAAACCAGGTGTCGAGCACGTCGGGATCTTGCTCCCAGTTTTCGGCATCTTCGGGGGGCTCGATGCCGCAGTAGATTCCATCGCTGGACAATGACGAATGAGGAATGGCGAATGCAGAATTGGACTCTTCGTCATTCGTCATTCGGGTTTCGACATTTTTCCGATACCACACCGGAATCCGGTGCCCCCACCAGAGCTGGCG
>JAGRPD010000085.1 GCA_020439875.1 Verrucomicrobiales bacterium | reverse complement strand
CTTGGAGATGTTTCCTTAAGATCTTGATTAGAGGATGTGGGTGGGTGGTGCGACGGTCTGGAGGTTGATTGGTGAGGAGAAGGCCTGGCGATTGCAAACCGCAGGCACGGGTCACCGGTTGAAAACGCGGTGCCACGGTGGGTTGGGAGTGACGCGTTGTTTCGATGATATAATTTCTGGATCAATGGCTTGCCCTGCTCCCACCCCCGGGAAAATTGACGTTTTCCTCTACGCGTTCCCCCCGCCGGGCAAAACTGACGTTGTCGTTTACTTGCACCTCACCTGAGAAAACCGGCGTCTTCTGCTCGGCTGGAGGAGTTTTGAGCGGTGGGCTTGGGCTGAGGGAACCTGGGAGCTGCGGCGTTGCACGGCTCGGGAGAGCCATGCTACGTCAAGGCGCTTCGACGCCACCTCCCGACACAACGAACGACCTGCCCCCCTCGCAAACCAACAACCCGCGCCTTGTGCAGCTAACATCCTTTCGTGAAGGACAATCATTCGTGTGCATTCGTGTCCATTCGTGGTTCAAAAAAATCGTTCGAGTTCTCTCTCGCCGGTCGTTGCTCATGCGAAGCCTGATCAGAGTGAAGCTGATGCGGTGACGGAGGTGGATGGGGGGGCTTTGGCTTTTCTTTGGCTTGTTCAGGCGCTGTGGGGTCGATGCCCCCACCTACAGGGAAGACTTGTTCGGGTGCGATGGGTCGATGCTGCCACCTGCCGTTTGCTGCGGTGCATTGGGTTCTTTGGGGGCGAGGGAGAGGGCTTGCTCGGCGAAGGTGAAATCAAGTGCGGCTTTGCCAGTGCCGTAGCTCAAACAATACCCCAACTCGGCTCCAGCCGTCGGCGATGAAGAGGGTGGTTTTTTTCGCTTCTAACCCATTCGGCTTGGACGAGACGCCCTGCACACCGTCAGCCGAGACGGCGGACCTACGAGTTACCCACGAATCGGTGTTGCGGTCGTCTTCGAGGAGATCGGTGCCGGTGGCGACCTTTGCGGGCTGGTTTGCGGCGTTGGTTTGATCGGGTGTAGAGGTTCCTGTTTCGCCGTTTTCTTTGGAAGCTTAACAAGGCAGCGGAAAATTGAGAAAAGGATGGCTTGCCTCTCTGCCCCTTGCCGTCCCACCATGGCGGCATGTTGCGCTGCTCCTGGATCGTCCTCGCCTTGCTCGGCTTCTCTGTTTTTCTCGCCCTCGCCGCCGAACCCCGGCGGGCACCGCATCCCTCGGTGGTGCCTGTGGCGGATACACCCGGCCTGCCGCGAGTGCTGCTGGTGGGCGATTCCATTTCCATGGGTTACACGCTGCCGACGCGGACTCTGTTGGAGGGCAAGGCCAACCTGCATCGGATCCCCGCCAACGGCGGTCCCACCTCGCGCGGACTGCCCAATCTCGACCGCTGGCTGGGGCAGAGTCACTGGGATGTGATTCACTTCAACTTCGGCATTCACGATCTGAAAATCATGCCCGATGGCCAGCGCCAGGTGTCCCCTGCCGACTACCGAAAAAATCTCGAAGCCATTGTCCAACGTCTAAAAAAAACCGGTGCCAAACTGATCTGGGCTACGATCACTCCGATCCCCGATCACGAACTGATCCAGCAGCGTCACTTTGGCGATGAAGCGGAGTACAACGCCATCGCCCGCGAGGTGATTCAAGCGGCTGGTGGGGTCGAGATCGATGACTTGAATGCCTTCATCACGCCGCGTTTCACCGAGCTGCAAGTCCCCAACGATCTGCATTACCAGGAGGAAGGTTACCAGGTGCTGGCTCAACAAGTGGCCCGCAGCATTGAGGCGGTGTTGCCCGCCAAAACCTCCGCCACCCAACCTGAGGCGCGCTAAAAACGCACCTTGGTCACGCTCCAGCGCGTTGGGAGACGCGTCGCTCCCGTCTCGATCATCAACCCTGTCCCGACTCCAACACCGCCGCGCGCTGCTCGACGGAGAGTTCGCACCACGCTCCCGGGGCCAGCTGCAAGGACGCCAGCGTCAACGCCCCAATCTGAACCCGCACCAGCCGCAACGTGGGATGCCCGACGGCGGCGGTCATGCGCCGCACTTGTCGATTTTTCCCTTCCGTCAGGGTGAGGGCGAGCCAGGCGGTGGGGACGTTTTTTCGAAATCGCACCGGTGGCAGCCGAGGCGGCAAAAGGGCGTCGGCTGCTTCGGCCAACGGCTCGCAGCGACAGCGCCGCGTCCGTTTCCCCGCAAGCACGACGCCCTGCCTCAGAGTTTGCAGTGCAGCATCATCGGGGATGCGCTCCACCTGCGCCCAATAGGTGCGCGGATGACCCCGCTCAGGCTCCAACAAGCGCCCGACCAAGGCGCGCTCATCCGTGAGCAGGAGCAGACCCTCGGAGTCGCGATCCAATCGACCCACGGGATAGACGCCGGGTGGCAGATCGCACTCCGCGAGGGTGCGCTGGCCCGGCAATTCGGGGGTGAATTGCGAGAGGACGTCGAACGGCTTGTTGAGAGCGAGGAGCATGGCCAAAAAAAGACGGGCAGGCCTGAAGCAGACCTGCCCGCAAAACACGAGCGCCTCGAGGCGCGTGGAAGAGGTTACTGTTTGCCCTCGATGCCGAGCAGTTCCACTTCGAAGACCAGCGTCTCATCGGGGCCGATGTCGGAACCTGCACCCTGCTTGCCGTAGGCCAGCTCGGAGGGGATGAAGAGCTTCCACTTGGAGCCGACGGGCATCAGTTGCAGGGCCTCGACCCAGCCTTTGATCACGCCTTGAACTGGGAAGGTGATGGGCTCACCCCGCTCCACGGAGCTATCGAAAACGGTGCCGTCCAGCAGGGTGCCGTGATAGTGCACCTTCACTTGATCGGTGGCGGCAGGCTTGTCGCCTTTGCCTTCGGTCATCACTTCATATTGGAGACCGCTCGGGGTGGTCACCACACCGTCTTTTTTGCCGTTTTCGTCGAGGAATTTTTTGCCTTCGGCAGCGGCCACACCCGCGCGGGCATTGCGTTTTTCCATCATCGCAGCCTGAGCAGCGGCCTGCTTGGCCTGCATCATGCTTTCAAAGGCGGCCATGGCGGTGTCCAGCTCTTCCGGCGTGTACTTGGGCTTGGCTCCGGTGAGGGCCGCGCGGATGCCTTCGGCGAAGGCGTCGGGATTGATGGCCACTTCTTGGGCGGAGAATTGACGGCCAAAGTTGTTGCCGATGAAGTAGCTGACTTTGTCC
>JAGRPD010000665.1 GCA_020439875.1 Verrucomicrobiales bacterium | reverse complement strand
TTCGTGTCCCTTCGTGGTTCAAAAATCGTTCGCGCGTTTGCGCCCCGATCGTTGCCCATGCGAAGCCTGAACAGGGAGAAGCTGATGTGGTGACGGAGATGGATGCGGGGGGCTTTGGCTTTTCCTTGGCTTGTTCATGCGCTGTGGGGTCGATGCCCCCACCTACAGGGAAGGGTTTGACGGAGGGTGAGCCGACAGAGGGTGCATCGATGGTTGTGAGGGTGAATCGTTGGAGACGGGAGGTGCGTACGGAACGGGAGCGGGTGGGCGGTCGCAGATATCTTTTGCCAAAACGGGTGGGTGGGGCATGATCGGCGGTATGAAGTTCATTGCTGTTTTTTCCAGGTTTGCTTTGGGGGTTGCTCTGTCTCTGGCTGCGATTTCGCAGGCGGAGGAGGAGGGCTGGGTACCTTTGTTTGATGGCAAAACGCTGGCTGGCTGGACCAATCCTTATGATTGGGGGCAGTCGGAGGTGAAGGATGGGGAAATTTTGCTGACGGGGGAGAAGAAGTTTTTTCTGATCACCGAGAAGACGTATGGCGATTTTGTCTTTGAGGGAGAAATTCTGCTGCCCGAGGGCAAGGCCAACAGTGGCTTCATGTTTCGGGCCTTGGTGGAGCCGAACAAGGTGTATGGTTATCAGGCTGAGGTGGATGGAGATGAGACGCGAGGCTGGTCCGGCGGTCTGTATGACGAGGGACGGCGGCAGTGGTTCATCAGCCCGATCAAGGCGGACCCAGAGAGCGTGAAGGCGTTTCGCGAGCGTGCGGGAGATGCGTTCAAACGCAACGATTGGAACACCTATCGCATCACCTGCAAGGGCAACCATCTCACCATTGAGGTGAATGGAGTGGTGACGACGGATGTGAAAGACGACATGGATGCGGCGGGTGTCATCGCCATCCAGCATCATGGCGAGAAGGGGCAGACGTATCGTTTCCGCAATCTGCGGATCAAGGAGCTGAAGTAAATCTGTCAGCGACCGCCGACGCTGCGTCCGATTTTGAGGCTGAGCAGGCCGGCGAGGATGCTGACGCTGAGGCAGCCTCCGGTGGCGAGGCCCAACGCGCCCGGGGCATCGGCTCCGGCGCGCAACCAGAGCACAAGGCAGACCTGGGCGGTGGCAAAGGTGAGGAGGGCGAGGATGCGGAGGAAAAGAAGCATGGTGGTGGGTGCGAAGGGGGCGGGGATGAATGCTGACACGGAGTGGTGGCGGCGTCCACTCTGAGGCGGGGTGTCACTTTTGCTTGGCAAAGGCGGTCCACCGCTGCACCATCGGCGCGATGATGAAGCTGCTCCGACTCTCTTTTCTTCCCCGGTCCACGGACTTCGGTCTGCTGCTGCTGCGTTTGGCGCTGGGACTGACGATGCTGCTGAATCACGGATGGGGGAAGCTGACGAGTTTTTCGCAAAAGTCGGGCAGCTTTCCGGATCCGCTGGGCATGGGTTCTCAGCTGAGTATGGGACTGGCAGTGTTTGCCGAGGTGGTGTGCGCGGCGCTGCTGGTGGTGGGATTTTTGACGCGATTTGCGGCGCTGAATCTGGCGATCACGATGGCGGTGGCGTTCTTTGCCGTGCACAAAATGGTGCTGACGGGTGAGCACAGTGGCGAGTTGGCCTTGGTTTATTTGGCGGGTTTTGTGACGCTGCTGTTCACGGGCAGCGGGAAGTTTGCCTTTGAGCGGGACTGATGGCTTAACCTTCAGATTTGACCTCCTTGGATTATGGACAAAGACGCATACCGGGTGACCGGAGATCGAGTGTTGGAGCCCCCGGTGGGTTGGTGGGAGCGGATGAAATTTCTCGGGCCGGGGCTGATCTTGACGGCTTCCATCGTCGGTAGTGGGGAATTGATCGCCACCACCTTGCTGGGTGCGAAGGCGGGTTTTGTGGCCTTTTGGGTGATCATCGTGAGCTGCCTGGTGAAGGTGACGGTGCAGGTGGAGTTTGGGAAAAACGCGATCTACAGCGGTCACTCGACGATGGCGGCGCTGAATGGGCTGCCGGGGCCGAAGCTGGGTCGAGCGAATTGGTCCATCTGGCTGTGGCTGGTGCTGATGCTGCCGAAGATGCTGCAGGTGGGGGCGATCGTGGGGGCGGTGGCCATGCTGGTCCATGTGGTGCAGCCGAGTGTGAGTACGGTGGTGGCGGTGTGGCCGGTGGCCTTGGTGGCGGCGCTGATGGTGGTGGGCGGTGGCTACCGCTTGATTGAGCGATCCTGCGTGATTCTGATCGGTCTGTTCACGTTGTTTACGCTGGCGTCGCTGGTGTCGATTCAGTTCACGGATTACGCCATCCATTGGTCGGACGTGGCATCGGGTCTGACCTTCAAACTGCCGCGTGAGGTGGTGCCGATTGCGATCGGAGCTTTTGGCATCACGGGCATCGGTGGCGATGAGATCATGGCTTACAACTACTGGCTGATTGAAAAAGGCTATGCCGCTCACGCGGGGCCGGCGCAGGATACGGAGGCGTGGTATCAGCGGGCGCGAGGCTGGATCCGAGTGATGCAAATCGATGCGCTTTTGTCGATGGCGGTTTACACGGTGGTGACGGTGGTGTTTTACCTGCTGGGTGCGGCGGTGCTGCATGGGGCACCGGTTTTGCCGGAAAAAGATGACCAGCTCATCGCGGCGCTGTCGCTGATGTACACGGAGTCGCTGGGGCCGTGGGCGGCGGACGTGTTTTTGGCGGGGGCCTTTGTGGTGCTTTTTTCCACGGTGCTGGCGGCGCTGGGGGCGTGGACGCGGATGTTTCCCGATGCGTTTGGTCAGATTGGCCTGCTGGATTTTCAGGATGATCGCCAGCGGGGGCGCTTCATTGCGGTGCTGGCGTTTGTGATTCCGGCGTGCTGGAGTTTGGCGTTTTTGTATTACCGCAATCCGGTGAGCATGGTGGTGATTGGTGGCATTGCGACGATGGCGATCTTGCTGATTGTGGCGTTTGCGGCGGTCCGCTTTCGATATCGGGAGCTGCCGGCGGCGCTGCGCCCGGGGAGGGCCTATGATGCGCTGTTTTGGTTGAGCGTGGTTTCGATCGTGGCGGTGGGCGTCTATTCGGTGGTGAAATCATTCGGTTGGGCTTGAGGGCGAGGGCGAAATTCACTTGAGTGCGGCGGATTTTTGTGGCTGCGAGAGGCATGCCCGAGGCTGCGCTTGATTTGAACGAAATTCTGGAGTCCCTGCAGGCTGCGTTGGCGGCGGAGGAGGCGGAGCGCTCGTGGCAGGTACTGGAGCCGCTGAGTTTTGAGGATCAACGCTGGTGCTGGGCGCGGCTGGATGAGGACGAACGCGGGGCTCTGGTGCGGCTGCTGGAGCGAGAGGATCTGGCGGAGCTGGTGCTGCACCTGGCGGAGGCGCAGGCGGTGGAGCTGCTGGAGGATCTGCCTCCGGCGGAGGCGGCGCACATCGTGGAGGATCTGCCGGAGGA
>JAGRPD010000664.1 GCA_020439875.1 Verrucomicrobiales bacterium | reverse complement strand
GCGGTGTGTTGTTTCCTCACTTGCATTTGGATACGGCGGTGGGACGGGACTCTGCCGATCAGCGAGTGAGGGCGGTAGGACATCACGATCCGCATCGGAATGGATGGACTTGGCAAAACCTGGAGTTTGGGTTGTCCGGCCGTTTCAATGAGACCTGGGAAGCCTTTGGAACCTACGCGGCGACGGTGAGTGCGGAGGGGAAGTGGCAGGGAGTGTATGAGGAGTGGTTTGTCAAAGCGCAGGGTTTGGAGCTGGGTTGGCTGGGAGAGTTTGAGCTGCGAGGCGGGCGATTTTACAATCGATTTGGCATTCAAAATACTTATCACCCGCACGGATTTGATTGGGTGGATCAGTATCTGGTCAATGCCCGGATGCTGGGGGAGGACTCGATGACGACGATCGGTGCGGACATCACTTGGCGCATGCCCGTGCCGTGGCTGTCGCAATGGGATGTGGCCTTGGGCGTGGCTCCGGAGCCGGAGGCGCATGACCACGCTCATGAGGAGGGGGAGTCGGAGTTTGATCCTGAAGGGGCGATTTTTGATTCAGGAGTGACGATGGTGAACTGGACGAACGTGTATCACTACACTGATTTTCAGCAGTTTCGGGCGGGTCTGTCCGGAGCTTGGGGAGACAATGCATCGGGTCGATCCACGCAGGTGTATGGCGCGCACTTTGAGTATCAATGGAGGGAAAACGGACTGGAGGCTGGGGGGCGTTATTTTCGATGGCGGAATGAAGCGATGTGGCGCAGGTGGGGCGCAAAGGGAGAGGCGCACGCTCACGAGCATGGCGAACGTTTGGCTCGGGCGACGTTGAGTGATTTCGGATTTTACTCGAGCGCGTTGTATGGATTCAGCCCCCAGGTGGAGGCGGGTCTTCGGGTGGAATGCGTGACGGGATCTGCGGAGGCGGGATTGGATGAGCGGTTTCGTTTGTCACCGGGTGTGACGTATTATTTGAATGCGGCGCGGAGTGCGAAACTGCGGCTGCAATACAATTTGTCCGACAGCGATTCGTCGGGCGTATCTCATGGTGCCTGGGCTCAGGTGAGTTTGACCTGGGGTGGTCCAGAGGTCCGATAGCTTTCTTCAAAACCCCACGTTTTCCCTTCAATCTTCCTATTCAGCATGAAACGACGTTTGACATTTTCTCTGTTGGCCGCGCTGTTCGTCAGCACTGCGGGTATGAGTTCGGCAAAAGCGGCGTTGCGGGTGGCCACACTGCATCCCGTGATCGCAGATCTGGCGCGGCAGGTGGGTGGGGATCTGGTGGAGGTGGTGGAGGTGGTGCCAGCGGGTGGCGATATTCACCACTTTGAGCCCAGTCCGAGAGATGTGGCGGCGATGACAGGAGCGGGTTTGATTTTGGCCTCGGGCAAGGGCCTGGAGAGCTATTTGGACAAGCTGCGCGACAGTGTTGGCTCGGGGGTGAAGGTGATGGAGGTGGGTCGCAATGTACCCTCGATTCGGCTGGATCCCTCCGCCGAGGTGTTTGCCTGCTGTCCGGAACACGCGCACAGCAGCATTGATCCGCACTGGTGGCACAGCGCGGATGCGATGGGACGGGCGGCGCGGGAGCTGGCGGATGAATTTGCCGAGGCCGATCCCGCCAACAAGGATGCTTACAAAGCCAACGCTCGGGCGGCGGAGGATCGCTTTGACGATCTCAAAAAGTGGGCTCGCAAGGAAGTTTCACGCATTCCGCGGAGCGCGCGGAAGCTGGTGACGGCGCATGCGGCATTTGGATATTTTTGCAAAGAGTATGGCTTCAAAGCGGTGCCGGTGTTGGGCATTGGTCGCACCGATGACGCTTCTCCGCAATACGTAGCGCAGACCATTGGCTTCATCCGAGACAACAACATCCGCGCGGTGTTTCCCGAAGATCAGGCCAATCCAAAAGTGCTGGCGGAGATTGTGCGCAGCACGGGAGTGAAGATTGGTGAGCCGTTGGTGGCGGATGGCACTTCGGTGGAGGCGCACACGTTTGAGGCGATGCTGCGGCACAATGTGCAAGCCATCGTGGCGGCGTTGGCGGAGTAGGGAGCTTCTGACTTGTTTCTCCCATGCGTGGTTTTCCACCTCTTCAGATTCTGCTCTTGGTGATTGGCTTCGGGATGCTCGCGGTTCCGCTGGCCCGGCTCACTTTTGGGACTGGCGTCGAGCCTCAGGTGGAGGTGGCAGAGGTGAATGAAGATCGGACCCAGGTGAGATCCACGCGTCTTTGGTTGCGCTGGGCGCACGAGCCCTCGGAATTGGCGCTGCGGATGGGGGAGGTGGATTTGTTAGAGGGTGTGGATCTGAGCCAGCAACCGCTGGAGGTGGATCTCTCTTTGGAGGACGGAGGGGTCGAGCTGGAATTGGAGGCGCAATGGCCTGATGGAACGCCGAACACGGCGATCACGGTCAGTTTGGAGCCGGATGGATTGGAACGGCAGGAGATGACACAGTGGTCGGACGAGGGGGAGCTGGATGAGTTTTTGACTTTTGAATGGAAATGAGTGCGGCAGCCGAATCAACCCGTCAGGCGGGATGCGATCATGATCACGCCGATCATGTGTGCTGGGGTGCGCCACCAGCCAGCGGGCATCATCATCGATTGGAGGTGAAAAATCTGACGGTGAGGTATCGGGAGGTGGTGGCCTTGGATCATTTGAATTTCACCACGGAGTGTGGTCGGTCGGTGGCATTGGTGGGGCCGAACGGGGCGGGGAAAAGCACGCTGCTGAAGA
>JAGRPD010000663.1 GCA_020439875.1 Verrucomicrobiales bacterium | reverse complement strand
CGCGCCGCCAGCGTGCCAACGAGATTTATCCCAAGCTCAACGCCCAGCGTGCCATCCTGCGCCAGGGCGCGCATTTCTGGGAGGAAAACTGGGGCGGCTACACCGACATGGCCTTTCCCAACACCACCACGAAGGCCCTGCGGATCGAGTTCCTCAAACCCGCCGTCTTCATTGATGAGCTGGAGGTCTTTGGCCCGGCGGATGCCAACGAAAACCTGGCCCGCGCCACCACCGGCACCGTGCTGGTGGAAGATCCGAAGATGATGGACCCGGGAGCCAAGGTGGAAAAAGCCAACGACGGCCAGTACGGCACCATGACCTGGAAAGCCAAAGCTCCCGAAGGCAGCACCGACAAGCCCTGGGTGGAAATCCGTTTTCCCGAGCCACGCGAAGTGAACCGCTTCCGCTTCAGCGGCAACCGCGAGTACTACTTCGAGACCGACTACCTCACCCAGGGACCCAACGGCACCTTCCCCGGTTACCGCATTCTTTCCCAGCAGGCAGACGGCCGTTGGAAGGAGATCGGCAGCACCACCAGAGCAGCCCAGATTCTCCAAAAAAATCCCGCCCTGAAGCAGGCCTCCCAAGCGCTGCACGCCTGCCTGATGGAACTGCAGGAGGAAGGCCCGCGCCACAGTTTCGTCGGCAGCTTCACTCGGCAGCCGCCCGTCACCCATGTCCTCTCGCGCGGCAGTCCCGAGACCCCGCGCGAAGAAGTGGCACCCGCCGGATTCTGGCTGCTGAAAGGCGACCTCGGTCTCGATTCCAAATCGCCCGATCCCCAGCGCCGCATGCGTTTCGCCGACTGGCTGACGCAGCCCGATCATCCGCTCACCTCGCGGGTCATGGTGAACCGCATCTGGCACCACATCTTTGGAGCCGGCATCGTCCCGACCGGCAGCGATTTCGGCCTAGCCGGAGCCAACCCCACCCATCCCGAGTTGCTCGAATGGCTGGCCGCCGAGTTCATTCACCCAACGATCGGCGAAGCCAAACCTTGGTCGATGAAGTCGATGATTCGCCTGCTGGTCACCTCCGAAGCCTTTCGCCGCTCCAGCCAACCCCAAGCCGCCGCCCAGCAGAAGGATGCCGCCGCCGCGCTGCTCTGGCGCTTTCCTCCGCGCCGCGTCGAGGCCGAAGTCATTCGCGACGGCATCCTGCAGGCGTCGGGCAAACTCGATCCCGAGATCGGCGGACGCAGCTTCCGCATTCACAACGAAAAGAAAACGTACGCCCAGTGGCAGGTGATCGACAACCACGGTCCCGAAACCTGGCGGCGCATGATCTATCAGGAGCGTATGCGGCGGGTCGATGACCAAATCTTCACCGCCTTCGACTTCCCCGACTGCGGCCAAGTGCGCGCCAAGCGCCCCGTCTCCACCACCCCGTTGCAGGCCCTCAACCTCATGAACAGCCCCTTCGTGGTCGAGCAATCCCAGTTCATCGCCCAACGCGCCAAGAACGAAGCCGGCACCGCCGCCGTGGCGCGCGTGTTTGAACTCCTCCTCAACCGCCCGCCCACCCCAGAAGAACGCACCGCCTGCCAAGGCCTCGACCCCGCCCTCATCTGCCGCAGCCTCATCAACTCCAACGAATTCGCCTTCCTGCCTTGATGGGAAGGTCTCGCGCGGAGACGCGGAGATTTTTGACATGGAAATCAACGATATCACAGGACTTATCCTGGACCGCTCCGTGATGATTCATCGCGAGCTGGGACCCGGATTGTTGGAGTCGGTGTATCAGCGGATCCTTGCCTATGAATTGCGGAAAGCAGGTTTGAAGGTGGACAAAGAAGTCCCGATCCCGGTTTCGTGGGATGGCCGCATCATCGATGAGAGTTTCCGTGCCGATCTCATCGTCGAGTCGAAGGTCTTGGTGGAACTGAAATCCATCGAAAAGACCGCGCCCGTCCACCGCAAGCAGGTCATCACCTACCTCAAGCTCACAGGCCTGCCCGTCGGCCTTCTCATCAACTTCGGTGCCCCCCTTCTCAAAGAGGACTTCCACCGCATCGCCAACGACGCCCCCAATCTCAAACCTTAAATCTCTCCGCGCCTCCGCGCCTCCGCGCGAGACTTTCTCCCCGCCATGAATTCCGAAAACCTCACCCCCTTCGGCCAGCGTCTTCTCGACCGTCGCCACCTTCTGCGCTCCACCGGCATGACCTTTGGCGGGCTCGGGCTCTCCCATTTGCTGGCGGCCGAAGACCCCTCCGCCTTCACCGGCAAAACGCCCATCCGCCCGCGCATCGATCCCGACAATCCCTACCAACCCCGCAACGGCCACTTTCCCGGCGCGGCCAAGCAGGTGCTGGTGATCTA
>JAGRPD010000084.1 GCA_020439875.1 Verrucomicrobiales bacterium | reverse complement strand
TCGTAGAACATTCCCCATGAATCGCGCCCTTCGGTAGGGGTTCGAAAAAGCGTTGATCGCGTCAAATCATGACTGTTCAGGCCTTCTTTCTTGCGTGCCCAGGCTGTGACTACGATCGCATTGATCCGACATGGCTCTTTTTTGCAGCCGCCAGGATCGCCGTCATTGCTTATGTGGCAGATCGTCGGATGAGCCTGCCCCGAGTGCTGGCTTTGTTTTGCGCTTGTTGCTGTTCTTGAGCAAGTGATCATCAGCAGTGGAGGTTGGCATTTGCTGCAATGAACTTTCGCCAACATGAGGCATGCGAGGAACGCGTTGACTCAAAAGCTTGTTGACACCTTCTAAGGGGTGCTATTGCTGACCGGGTGAAGCGCTGGT
Organism: Verrucomicrobiales bacterium; assembly: GCA_020439875.1. Lineage (GTDB taxonomy): Bacteria > Verrucomicrobiota > Verrucomicrobiia > Verrucomicrobiales > Verrucomicrobiaceae > JAGRPD01. Next base: position 10,795 of record JAGRPD010000084.1, on the reverse strand, counting down.
TCTTGTTTTATCTTGGTTGCGTTGCGCTGCTGGGGGATGCGGTGGCGGAGGATGCGCCTGCCGTTCAATCGGAGGATTGGGTTTTCCTGGACAATGGGGTGGTGCGATTGGGGGTGATTCGGAGTTCGGGAGGTGGCATGGGGTTTCTGGGGGCTTCGGGCTCGAGTCGCAATTTGCTCAATCACTACGATCGAGGGAGGCTGGTGCAGCAGTCGTACTATGGTGACGAGGATGGTTCCCGCTGGGGTGAACGCCCGTGGCGTTACAATCCGGTTCAGGGCGGTGATTATCGAGGGAAGAGTCCTCGGCTGGTCGAATTGCGCTCCGATGCGACCCGTTTGTATTCGAAGTCGGTTCCTTTGCATTGGGCGACGGGGGTGGAGTTGAACGAGTGCGTGATGGAGCAGTGGATCACCTTGGAGGGGGGTGTTGTGCACGCACGGTTTCAGATGAGCTACAACGGTGAGAGTTCTCATGGGGCGCGGCATCAGGAGATTCCGGCAATTTTTGTGGATGCGTCTTTGGCGACGCTGGTGGCTTATACTGGCGAGAAGCCGTGGACGGGTGGGGGACTGACGCGGCGAACGCCGGGTGCGAAGAATGAATACCTCAAAATCACGGAGAACTGGGTGGCCTACGTGGATGCTGAGGGCTTTGGAGTTGGTGCCTATGTGCCGACGGCTGAGGAGGCCACGTGTTATCGATTTCTCGGTGGGGCGGGGTCGGATTGCTCGTATGTGGCGCCTTTGGTGACCTTTGCATTGAAGCCGGGACTCAAGTTTTCCTATGAGGCATACTTTGCGATCGGGGCGGTGGAGGACTTGCGGGAGCGATTTTCGATCATTCGTGAAACGTTGGCTCGAAAATGAGAGGCTGCTTTGAAAAGCCGAGAGACGAGTGATTCGGAGATGACTTCCGGCTTGCGTCGGACGGGGGATTTGCGCACTCTGGGCCATTCATGAGTTTGAGGGAACAGTTGCGGGATTTGCTGCCGGATTTTTTGCCGGTAGATGCGGCCAATGCGGTGAAGGGGACGGACCTGATCAAGCAGGTGCGGATGCGTCTGACGGGGGATTACAGCGATGCGACGCTGCGTTATCATTTCTCGATCTTGTGTTACGATCCGACGTCGCCCATCGCGAAAGTGGAGCAGGGGCAGGGGTACTATTTGCGGCAGACGCGGCGGCAGGGGGCAGTGCCTCCGGCGTTGCAGGGTTGGTTTGACCGGGTGGGGGATGCGGAGGCGGCGGTGTGGTTGCGGTTTGATCGGGTGATGGCGATTTATGAGCGGGTGTGCATGGCGCGGGGTAGCTATCCGTTTGTGTTGAATGGTCGGTGCTCGCGGGGGCCGGAGTTGGCGGGGGATTGGGAGGTGCCGGATTTGGTGGTGGCAGACTGGGATTTGGAAACGGAATCGGAGGGGGAGGAGGAGCGGGGATTTGATCGGACGATGATGCGGCTACGGCGGCATTTGGCGGTGCCGGAGGTGGGGGTGACGGGGGTGCAAGTGAAGCTGAGCACCAGTCTGGCGACCTGCCGGGCAGATTTTTTTCAGGCGTTGAGTGCGACGGGATGGGCGCAGCGGGGAGAATTGGTGATTGCGGAGAGTCTGCAAGATGGGGCGTTGGTGGCGGAACTGCGCCGTCTTGGCCACGAGTTTGGTGTGGGGGTGATGACTCTGGGGCTGGAGACGAGTCGTCTGGATGGCATGGCGCTGCCGGATGAGATCCGCGATCTGGATGAGGGGGCTTTTGAGCAACTGACGAGCAAACTGGCCACGCAGTGGATCACGCCTTCAACGCGGCGGGCCAGCCTGGATTGGGATGTGCTGACGCGGCTGCGGGGTCGATTCCCGGCGCTGGAGGAGATGGTGGAATGGATGGGCGACTGCGTGGAGGCGGAGCGTCCGATTTGGCGTCGGGTGGAGCGTCATTCCGCGCTCTGAGGGCGGACTCAGGCGGGCTCTTCGGGTTTGACGCGATAGCGCACGCGGCGGCTGTTGAGCCAGGCGATGCCGAGCATGTCGGTGGTGGCGCGGACGGCGCGGTTGCCGAAGCCGTACTTGCTGACGCCGTGAACGCGGGGTCGGTGATTGACGGGCATCTCGGTGACGCGGAAGCCGAGGCTGCGGATGAGGGCTGGAATGAAGCGGTGCATGCCGTTGAAGGGCAGCAGGGCCTCCCGACACTCTTGACGCATGACTTTCAAGGTGCAGCCAGTGTCGCGCACGCCGTCACCGACGAAGCGGGAGCGCACGGCGTTGGCGATGCGGCTTTGCAGGCGCTTGAACCAGGTGTCTTTGCGTTGGGCGCGGTAGCCGCAGACGATGTCCCAGCCTTCGTCCAGCCTTTGAATCATGGCGGGGATGTCGGCGGGATCGTTTTGCAAATCTCCGTCCAGGGTGGCGATGACGGGTGCTCGCGCCGCGTGGATGCCGGCATGCATGGCGGCGCTTTGGCCGGCATTTTTTTCAAACTCCAGCACTCGGACATGGGGCGCACGCTGGATGCGGGCTACGGTGGCGTCGGTGGAGCCGTCATCGACCAGAAGCAGCTCGTGGGGGATGTCGGCGAGGGCGCGGCTGAGTTCCTCTTGCAGCTGGCCGATGTTATCCTCCTCGTTGTAGAGCGGGATGACGACGGAGAGCTTGGGTTCAGCGGACATGAGCGGCGGGGAGAGCGGGTGGAGTGAGGTCAAAAGTCGGGAGGCCGATACCCGTAGCAAGCAAAGATTCGGACCTCGCGTACTTCCCAGCCGCCGTGAATGACGCGGGTGAGAGTGAGTAGGCGAGTGTGATCAAAGGCACGCCGGATTTCCCGAGGGGGCTGCTGGTGGTCGGGGTCATCGGTGATGTAGAGGGCATCCTGCCCGGCGAAGGGGGAGCCGTCCTCTCCAGACTGGGCGTCGTAACGGGGTTGAAAGGCAAACGGATGGGAAAAGTCGGCGGGATCCTGCAAGGCGTGGACCCGAGGATGCGTCGGTGTGGGCCAGAGGCAGGGCGCTCCCTCAGGCAGGCTGGCATTGAGGCAAGAGGCTAGGCCCCAGGTGCGTGCGATGACAAAGTAACGCCCTGTCGTATCGGCATCGAACTGCGTGCTCACTAGAGCGTCTTGCAGCAGGGTGGCGGTGGTTTTCCAGCCGCGCTGCGTGCCCGAGGGGTCTTGGGTGAAAAAGCGTACCCAATCGGTGCCGGTGGTTTGTTTTTGAAACTGCCACGGCAGGCCGAGCGTGCGCACGAAGTCGGTATTGAGCAAAAACACGGTCTGCAAAGCCGCGAAGCCGAGGGTGATGGTGCGCCAGCTGATGCGATCCTCCAAGCGCGGCAAGCGTGCGGTCACCGCGAAGTGCCCGGCGAAGATGGCGGCAAAGGCCATCCAGGCGCTGAGACCCATCTCGGGCCAGCGATCATTGGGGCCATAGAACAAATCCACCGCCGCCAGGGGCAGGGTAAATCCCAGAATGAGGGAGGACGATCCGCGATCTGTCGCGCGCCAGACGGCGCTTCGGAAGGCGAGGAGGAAAACGATGAGGAGCAGGGGGGAAATCAGAATCACCCAGCGAAACCAGCCTGGGATCAGCCACAGATCCGGCCGCCAAGCGCCGGAGTCTCCCAGGGGCCAACCATGGCGCGACTGCCAGATCAGCCAGAGCAAGATCGCGGGCGCGGCCGTCGCCAGCAGGATGAGAAAACCGCGCTCTCTGAGGTGATGCCGCCGCCGCCGTGGCAAGGCGAGGGCTGCGCCGACGGCGGCGATGCCGACCACCGCTCCGGGGCTGCTCAAAAAAGCCGCCACCAGACAGCCGCCGGCACCCATCCACCAGCGATCCCGATGATGCGCCTGGGTCAGCACCCGGCGCAGGCAAAGGGCGCTACCTAGCAGGCTGGTGGTGACGAGGATGGAGGGCGTCCAGCTCACGGCGGCCAAATTGAAGGCGGGCAGCAGATTGAGGATCACCAGGCTCCAGCCAGCAACGTGGCGATCAAACACGCCCCGTGCCAACCGCCACACCATCCAGGAGCAGGCCGCAGCCAGCAGCGGAGCCAGCAGGCGCACGCCAAAGGGGCCGTGCCCAGCCAGGCTCATCGAGAGCCAGGCCAGCCAGCCCGGCAGCGGGCCATGCAGGGAGAAGTCGATCCCCCAAGGGCGGCTTGCTTGCAGCGCGATGAAGGCCTCATCGGGCCCCAGCTCCTGCGTCGGCAGCAGCGCCAGCCGCCATCCGGTCAGGAGAGCGAGGGCAATGAACAGGAACTTGGGGCGCGACATGAACGGAAAAGCAGGCGGGCGGCGGGCGGGTTGAAATTCGGAACTTGATGAATACTATGGCAACGGCTCCTGTCAAAATCCCCATGCCAGTTCCCCGTACTTGCTCTTGAGCTGGCTCCCCCTTTTTTCTGAATTCTCGCTATGAATGCCGCCTCCATGTTTCGCTCCCTCCTCAGCGCCGTCGGCGTGATCGTTTCCTTGTCGGTCACCGCTCCCGTGCGGGCCGATGAAGAACCCACGGGCGATCAAATCCTGCACCTGGTGCGGCTCAGCTACAAGGGCCAGGACTATCAGCTCACCGGGATGCTGCGCAATGATCGCACCGGGAAAAAGGATGCCTTCACGCTCACGCTGCAGCATCAGCTCATTCGCTTTCGCTTCGCCGACCCGGCTGAGATCGTGAGTCTGGATCTGGCCACCACGCCCGCCTCACTGACTCGGGTATTGCCAGGCAGCAAAACCGAAGTGCCGCTGGCCCGCTACGATGAGGAAGTGCGCGGCATGGTGTTCAATTACGAAGACCTCGCCCTGCGCTTCCTGTATTGGCCCAACGCCAAATTGATCGGCACCGATCGCGTCAAACTGGCCAAGTGCTGGAAGGTGCGGGTGGTCAATCCCGACGGACGCACCGCCTACGGAACCGTCGATCTGTGGGTGCACCAGGGCAGTGGCGGCATCGCCAGGATGGAGGCTTACGATTTCAAAGGGAAGCTCGTCAAACGCTTCGAAGTCATCTCGGTGCAAAAACACGAAGGAGAGACGATTTTGAAGGAAATGCGAGTGGAAGGGATCGATCCCGACTCTGGAAAAGTGACCGGTCGCGGCTACATGAAGCTGGACAAGTAGGGCAAAGCTTGGGATAACGAAGGTCTTTCACCGAAATTTCACGTCGATAGCCCGAAATTTCGCCACCCTCCCGCTGCGTGTCGAAGTCCTCTGATCCCAACTCTCTGCGCTTGGCTCCCGTCATTCGGGATCATGAAACCCTGCGTCAGATTGGTCGTGGTGCCTTTGGTGAGGTCTGGCTGGCGCGCAGTGTGACCGGTGCCTTGCGGGCCGTGAAGGTGGTGTGGCGGGAGGATTACGACCATGTGGACTCCTTTGAGCGGGAGTTTGAGGCGATCAAACGCTACGAACCCATCTCCCGCCGTCACCCGGGCCTTCTGCCCATCCTCCAGGTCGGTCGCAATGAGGACGACGGCTTTTACTACTACGTCATGGAGCTGGCGGATGACCTGGACAAGGGCCGCGACCTCCAGCCGGACAGCTACAAACCGCATACCCTGGGGGCGCAGATGCGGAGAGACAAGCGGCTGCGGCTGGCGGAAGTCTATGCCCTGGGCACCAGCGTGGCGGAGGCGCTCGACTACCTGCATCGCAAAAAGCTCATTCACCGCGACGTCAAGCCCTCCAACCTCGTCTGCATCGATGGCACCTGGCGCCTGGCGGACATCGGTCTCGTCGCGTTGCTCGGGCAGCGCAGCTTCGTCGGCACGGAGGGGTTCGTCGCACCGGAAGGTCCCGGCACGGCGGCTTCCGACATTTTTTCTCTCGGCATGGTGCTCTACGAGGCCAGCACGGGCAAAGATCGGCTGGATTTTCCCGATCTCCCCTCCAGCGCAGGCTCGGGAGAGCGCATCGACCTTTGGCGGCGGCTCAATGAAGTGATCTGCACCGCCTGCGCGCAGCGCGCGCGAGATCGGTACGAGTCTGCTGCCGAGATGTCGCTGGCGCTGAAAGGAGAGCCGCTGCCGTCGCAAAAACGCACCCTCGTCTGGGGCGGTGCGGTGGCTGCGGGGTTGGTTTTGGCGGTGGCCTTTGGCATGTGGTTGGCGGACAAGCGGCAGGCTGTGCCGGTGCTCGTCGGGGCGGAAGCTCCCTCAGTCCCGGTGGTGATCGAATCCGAACCCGCCGGGGCCGAAGTCTATTCCGGAGAGCATTCCCTCGGCCAGACCCCGATCCAGCTGACCCCACCGCAGGGCGTGCCCATGCTTTATGAGCTGCGCAAGCCCGGCTACCGCTGGGTCGAGATCGAGCATTTGCCGACCTCGGGTGGTGCGGAGTCTCGCTACCGCGTGAAGCTGGAGGCCTCCAAGCTGCCGCAAAGTGGCGAGCGCTGGGTCAACAGCTTGGACATACCTTTCAAGCCGCGCGGCAGCGCCTTCGTCTCCGAGCAACCCGTCGAGATGACCGCGTTTCGGCAGTTTTTGGAGGCGGAAAATCGGCCGTTCGAAGGGCGGGTGGTGCGGTTTGTCGCGGGGGGAAAGCAAATTTACATCGTGGTGGTGCCGATGTCGGATGCTGAGGCGTTTCGTTATTGGCTGACGGATCGAGACCGGCGGGAGAGCTTTCTGAGCCAGGAGCATCACTACGAAGTGGAGCCGTTTTATTTTGTGGAAAGCGGCCAGCCCACCGACGAAATGCCGGATGACATGCCCGAGGCCGTCAGTGCTGGGGGAGATCCCTCCCAATGGCAGGCTTTTTATCTGAGGCTGCAGCGGCAGACCTACGGCACGGTGGTGATCCGATCTGTGCCGGAGGGCGTGAAAGTTTATCACAGCGACGTGATGCTCGGGCGCACCCCGCTGGAGCTGCCGCGGGTGCGCACGGGAGCGGTGGAGTATGAACTGCGGGAGGAGGGCTTCTCCGACTTGGTGCTCGAAGGTGAGGTGCGCGACTCCGAGTATCTGGAGCTGTTCGCCGACATGGATGCGAAACAGGATGTCACCTTTGGTCGAGCCTGGAAAAACAGTCTCGGCATGGAGTTCGTGCCGATCGGCGAGGTCATGATGAGCGCATGGGAGACACGACGGCGGGATTACAACGAGTTCATCAAAGCCACTGGGGCGCGCCGCCCACCCACGGAAGGCACCCGCGATGGCAAAGCCGCCACCCTGCCGGTCAGCAGCATCTCGCGGGAGGAAGCCGCCGCCTTTTGTCGATGGTTGACGGAAAAAGAGCGCACCTCCGGCTTGATCGGGCCGCAGGATCAGTATCGCCTACCTACCGACGAAGAATGGAGTCGCGCCGTGGGCCTGCCGCTGGAGCGCGGAGCCGATCCCGCCCAACGCAGCGGACGCATTCGCGGCATTTACCCGTGGGGCTTCGACTGGCCGCCGCCGTCCGACAGCGACAACTTCGCCGATGTTTCCGCCGTGCAGCAGGCCGGGGCGGACAACGCCATTCCCGATTACCACGACGCCTTCAGCTTCACCGCCCCCGTCACCTCGCTCTCCCTCAATGACCGCGGTTTGGCCGGTCTAGCAGGCAACGTCTCCGAGTGGCTCTCCACCGACTACGAGCTGCCCACCGATGATGAGACCGCTGCCACTCGTCCCCTGCTGGGCACCGTGCGTGGGGGAAACTGGCGCAGTCATTTGCCGGAGGAGCTGCTGTCCTCCACCCGCGTGCCGGTGCCCGTCGATGCCCGGCGCAGCACCGTCGGCTTCCGCTGCGTCCTGGCCCGTGAGCCCTCGCTCTCCCAGGTCCGGCGCTAAGAAATCGAATCGAAACTGCGAAAAGAAGGAATTCGCGGTTTCCAAATCGGGGTTCGTTCCTACAGTCGGAACCCTCCATGGCTCCCAAAGTTCATTTCAAAAAAGCAACCCTGCGTGGCATCGTCCTCGCCAAGGTCGGCAATCCAGCGCGCAATGAGCCGCTGACCATGTCTCGCGAGGTCTTTCACGTGCGGGATGAAGATCAGCGCAGGCTGATGGACCTCTTCACCAAGCCTTTCAAAAACCTCCTGGCGCATCGCTTTCATCATCACTCCAACCTGTCTCAAAACGAAGTGTATGCCCTGGCTCGCGGCGTGTTCGCCTCCGCCGATGAGCTGCTGGCGAGCGGTTGTGACATCGCCAAACGGCTCTACTCCAAGTCTGGCAACGCCAACATCAAATCGGGCGATCTTTGCGTGGCTTTGATGGATGGCGTGCGGGTGGAGGGAGAGACCGTATCCGCCCTCTGCATTTTGAAGTCGGAAAGCGTGACCCCTTTCATCAGCATCACGGTTCGGGATGGCGACCTGGAGCTGACCACGCAGGAAGGCATCCATCCGGAAAAGATCGACAAAGGAGCGCTCGTCCTCGACGTCGAAGCCGACTCCGGTTTGCGCGTGCAAACGTTTGATCGCAGTGGCGAGAGCCGCTTTTGGTTTCGCGATTTCCTCGGCGTGCAACCGGTGACTGATGGAGCCTTTCTCACCAACGCCTACGCCAACATGGCCACCACCTTCCTCGCCCAGGAGCACCCCCCCACGGTCGAGGCCCCGGAGGAAGCCGCAGCCGTGGCGCGGCAGGCCATGGCGTATTTCGATGACCGCGAGCGGTTCGATCTTCAAGAGTTCGAGCAAGAAGTCCTCAAATCGCCGGAAGCCGTCGAACGCTTTGCCGATTTCCGTTCCAAGGTCGAGCAGGAGGAAGGACAGAAATTCGACACCGCATTCGAGATTTCCAAAAAAGACGTCAACAAAGCGCGCCGTCGCATTGGGGCCGTCCTCAAGCTCGATACCGGAGTCGATATTCACCTCAAACACGATCTGGCCGTCGATCAAGAGGCCGTCCTCGAACGCGGTTTTGATGAGCGGCGGCAGATGCGCTACATCAAAATTTTCCACCACGGAGATCCCGAAGTCCAGTAGGGCAGGGAAGGCGACTCGCCCCGATCACGGTGCTGCCGGGATGCTGGAGTGCAGCATGAAAAAGCGCCGTGGTTCGGTGGGCGCACCCAGCGTGTAGTTCAGGCTGGTCAGGCCGGTGGCGCGCTCGGCCCAATTCACCAGATCGGTCGAGTCCTCGATCATATAACGCGCTCCGGGGCCACCGGTGTCCCAGGTCAGCTCGTCCGCCGCATTGCTGATGAGCAGCCGGGGCTGGTCGGACAGCGGCGTGAGCGTGACCTCAAACACGCGCCCCGATGCCCCGGTGTTGCCGCCGTTGCCGGCATCCGAGACGATGCCGCCAAAAATGTGGCCGATTACCGTCGGTCGCGTCAGGGAGGTGAGATCCAGCACCTTGTGGGAGAGTTTTTTCAAACCGTGGGCCGGGAAAAACTCGGCGTTGGCTCCGAAACGAAGTTCTTTCCCACCGGAGGTGATCAGGGGAAAACGGGTCGGCAGCCAATACTGCTCGTAGTGCCCGGTCGCATTCCGCACCACCACCGAGCATTGGTTGGTGAACGGGGCGTTGTCATCCTGATCGAAATTGCCCGTGGTGGCGTTGCGCTCCAGCACCGTGATGCCGCCGAACATCAGGAAATGGCACTCGCTGTTGACCCGCTCAAACAGGGACACCTTCGCGCTGTGGTAAATTTGAAACGCCTGCTTCAGCGTGGTGGAGGCCAGCGGGTCGTCCATCGTCACCGCACCGCCACTGGCAACTTCCACCGGCACCGTCCACACGCCGTCCGTGGTGGTGAAGACACCGGACAGGATGGCGATTTTTTCGGCATAGGCGTTCAGTCCCGTGCGCTCGACGAAGGGCACCACATTCAGGTCACGCCGGCGGTAGGCCTCCACCTGGGGCGTGGCCACCTTGGATGCGGCGGGCACCACCGGATTCCCCGAGCCATCCACCGTCATCTCAAACCGCCGCACCTGCTTTGTGTAAACGCCGTTGAAAAGCGGGCGGTAGCGGCCGTCGTAGTTCTGGCCAAACACGAGTTGATACTCACTGCCAATCTTTTCCAGACCTCCGCCCGTCACCTGGAAATACGCATCCTGCACCTGCTTCATGTGGTCGCTGGCCAGCGTCGTTTCCGCGCCAGCCGGTTCCTTGACCCATTTCACCAGTCCCGGCAAATCAATGGCCGTCAGGGTGGTGTAGGTTTTGTGATCGGCCGCTGATCGCTTGTAGCCGTAGCCGCCCACCACCACCAGTAGGTCGCCATCCTGGTGAAACTGGGTGTTCACTGCGGACAGGCTATCGACCGCGTCTTGGCCCAGCCCGCTCGCCGCCGAAGTCTCCAGCGATTTGTGCCAGGACTCATGCGTCTCCGGATTGATCACCCAGACTTCGCGATTTTCGTAGAGCGGGTCAAACGCGTTCAAACCCGTCAGCCCGTGAAGCCCGTTGGTCCGGCCCGCCAGCAGCACCCATTCGCCGTTCAGCTCTCCCGCCGCTACCGAGTGAATGTTCGGCAGCGCCGCCGGTGCCAGCGACACCTCCTGGATGTCCACCGTATAGGGCAGCGTTCCATCGACATGCGGCAGGTCCAGCGTGGTGGTCTGGTGCGCCGCCCGGGCCGCCGGCAGGGCCAGCAGCGCCGTCGTCAGAGCGGAGCAAAGAAAAGTATGGGGGGGCTTACTCATCGAAAAAGCAGGATGACGGATACGCCCCTGCGGCCTCAAGCGTCAAAGAGACTTCGATCTTGGGCCGTGAGACCCTGAAATTGTGCTGTGTCTTGGAAGATTGAACGTGCGGCCACGAATGGACTGTCGCGGCGACGAGGCATACCCACTCGTCGTTCATAATCGTCTGGGATTGAGTGAGACGACGAGTGAGACGAGGAATTGTTCAGGCGCGGGAACGTAG
>JAGRPD010000083.1 GCA_020439875.1 Verrucomicrobiales bacterium | reverse complement strand
AACAGGTGGAGTTTACCCGGGCGGAGCAGGTGGAAGCGAATCGCTTCTATGTCTATGATGGCTCCGGGTTTGACCCTTTTTCGGGTGTCCTGCCGATGTTTGGTGAGGGCGAGTATGGCGGTGGTGGAAACAAGAAGGTGGCCAGCTACGTGGAATTCAAAAACAGCGAGGAGAACCATCTCGGCATCCCTCTGCCGAAGGGGCGGGTGCGGTTTTACCGTGAGGATGGCGATCAACTCCAGTTCGTGGGTGAAGCCCAAATCGATCACACGGCGAAGGATGAGACCTTGCGGTTGAAGACGGGTCACGCGTTTGATCTGGTGGGCGAGCGGCGACGCATGAATTTCACCAAGAGTCCACGCCGGGATGAGGCGACAGAGACTTTTGAGATCAAACTACGCAACCGCAAGGAGACGGCGGTGGAGATCCGCGTGGTGGAGCATTTGCTGAGATGGGCCAATTGGGAGATCACGGAGGCTACGCTGGAGCCCAACAAACTCAATGCGCAGACGCTGGAGTTTCGCGTGCCACTGGCTGCGGGTGAGGAAAAGACGCTGACCTACACGGTGCAATACACGTGGTGAGTTTGTGCTTTCCGAGGCGGCAGATGATGGGTAGGGTATCGGCTCCAACCTCTCATCGACCATGCAAAATCGCCGCCGTTTCCTGAAGCAATCCGCCCTGGCCTTTACCGCTCTCTCCGCCTCTCGGGTGCGAGGGGCCAATGACACGATCCGCATGGGTTACATCGGGCTGGGTGGTCGCGGAATGGGGTCGGCGGCGTGGTTTGCCAAGATCCCTGGTGTGGTCAATGCCCATCTATGCGATGCGGATTCCACCGTTTTGGATCGGGCGAAAAAAATGTACCCCGACGCCAAGCTGTCGCAGGATTTGCGCAAGGTGATCGAGGATCCGGAAGTGGATGCTGTGGTGGTCTCGACGGGCAATCATTGGCACGCGCTGGCTTCTATCTGGGCGCTGCAGGCGGGCAAAGATGTGTACGTGGAGAAGCCGGTGTCGCACAACATTTGGGAGGGGCGCAAGCTGGTGGAGGCAGCGCGCAAATACAATCGCATCGTCCAGGGCGGCACGCAGCAGCGCAGCGATCCGTTGCAGCAGGAGATCAAGGACTTTTTGGATAGTGGCGAAATGGGCAAGATCCAGTACGTGCGCTGCAATCGCTACGGTCAACGCGCCTCCATCGGCAAGGTGGAGCAGCCGCTCACGCCACCGGAGACCGTGAATTACGATCTGTGGTTGGGGCCGGCGGCGGACCTGCCGATTCATCGCGAGAAGTTTCACTATGACTGGCATTGGGTGTGGAATACGGGCAATGGCGAGCTGGGGAACTGGGGGCCGCACATCCTGGATGATCTGCGCAATGTGGTGTTTCGGGATCGCATCAAGCTGCCGCGTCGCGTGTTGGCGGGGGGCGGGCGATTGGGCTGGGATGACGCGGGCGAGACGCCCAACACGCACTTCATGTACATCGATACGGGCGATATTCCGGTGATCATGGACGTGCACAACCTGCCGTTGAAAGCGGGAGTCAAAGCGGATGATGTCTATATGCGGCGGCGGACGAAGTCCTTCCTCGTGGTGGAGTGTGAGGGGGGCTACTACACGGGCGGGCGCGGTGGTGGCACGGCGTTTGACGCGCAGGGCAAAAAGCTGCGCGCGTTTTCGGGAGACGGCGGCAAGTCGCACGCGGAGAATTTCATTGCCGCCCTGCGCAATCGGGATGCCAGCACGCTCAATGGCGAGATCGAAGAGATCCATTACTCCAGTGCCTGGTGTCATTTGGGGAACATCTCGTGGCGCTTGGGGCAGGCTTATCAGCGGGATCAGGCGGAGGCAGCGGTGAAAGACTTTCAGCCGTGGAACGACGTCATTGCGGACTTCCACCAGCATTTGGAAAACAACCAGGTGGATGCCGCGAAGGAGAAGATCCAACTCGGTGCTCTGCTGGAGATCGATGCCGACAAGGAAACCTTCGTCGGTGCCAGTGCGACGCCGGAAGCGCTGGCCCTGCTGCGGCGGGATTACCGCGCGGGTTTCGAGGTGCCGGAGGTGGTGTGATCCGGCGTGGCAAAGCGGTTCGACGGGATTGTTGCTTGTGCTGGGGGCGGCTTGGGCTTTGTTGAGGCTACCGGGGCGCTGAGCCGCCCCATCCCGCCCTATGCCCAAAGCCAAAACGAAGCCCAAGACCAAGAAAAAAACTGCGGACAAAGCCACGGAGAAGACCCTCAAACGCGCGCCGTTTTGGGTGGGGTTTGACCTGGGTGGCACCAAGATGCTGGCTGCGGTGCTGGATGAAAACTACCGCGTTTTGGCCACGGCCCGGAAGTCCACCAACGGTGCGGATGGTCAGACCAAAGGACGAGGGAAAATCCTCAAGGCCGTGCATGAAGCGATCTCCAGCGCGGGGTTGGATCCAGTGGGCTTGCAGGGCATTGGCATTGGCTGTCCAGGCTTGGTGAATCCGGAGAAAGGGATCTTGCTCAACGCGCCGAACCTCGGCTGGAACAACGTCCACCTCAAAGAGATGTTGGCCAAGGAATTCAAGGTGCCCGTGGCTGTGCTCAACGATGTGGATGCCGGCACCTATGGCGAGTATGCGGTGGGCGCGGGCAAGGGAGCGCGATCGGTGTTGGGAGTCTTTCCCGGCACCGGATTGGGGGCGGGTTTTGTGTTCAAAGGCGAGTTGGTGGAGGGACGGGTGACTTCCGCCATGGAGATGGGCATGGTTTATTTTCCCGGCACGCACATGGGCAGCATGGTGCCGGGCGCGGTGTTGCTGGAGGATCTGACGAGCCGGCTCAATCTGGCTGCCCAGGGCGGTGTGGCCTGCTATCGCGGGCAGTCTCCGGAGCTGGAGAAAAAGACGGAGGGAAATCTGCGCGACATTCGAAGCAAAGCCCTGGCGCAATCGCTGCGGGCAGGGGATGAGGGGACGATGGTGATGTTTCGCAATGCGGTGAGCTATCTGGGCATGGGCGTGGCGATGGTGGTGAATCTTTTGGCCCCTGATCGCATCGTGCTGGGTGGGGGTCTGGTGGAGGAGTTGCCGTCTCTCTACCTGCATGCACTCAAGGAGGAGGTGGCCAAGTACGCACTGCCGCCTCTGGCCAGCCAGGTGCGCTATGTGGTGGCCAAGCTGGGTGGAGCGGCCGTGGCGGTGGGTGCCGTGGCTTGGTTGCGACATCAAGCATTGACCGACGCTCGCACGCCGAGAAAGAAGGGGGGCTCCTAAAATGCCGGACTCAGATCTCGATGGAGTCATCGACCTGGAGCGCCCGACTTCCGGGGGGACGGAGTGCGCGGTGATTTATGTGGGACCGACGTCGATCTCGCTTCTCGTCGGGGTGTGTGGCGATTCGGCTGCGGAGCCGGTGGATTATCTGGATCGTCCGCTGCCGCTGGCTCGGGACATTTTTCGGACTGGCACCATCTCTCGCCAGACCATGGAACAAGCTGCAGGCATCCTGCGGGACTACCTGCTGGCGGTGGAGGAGTACCAGGTGCCGCGCAAGCGGGTGATGCTGTATAACACCAACATCCTGGCGGAGGCCAGCAATCACGAGATTTTCCTCAATCGACTGCAAGTCACAACGGGTCTGCAGGCGAGGTTGATCGATGATGGTGACATGACGCGCCTGATTTATCAGATCGCCCTGCGTCTATTGAAGAAACAAAATCTGCTGCGGGAAGCTCCGACGTTTGTGACCCACATTGGGCCTGGCAATACGCGGGCTTTGTATTTTCGGGACGGTCGCCTGCGGGCCTACAGCAATTACCGGCTGGGCATTTTCCGCGCGCATGAAGCGGTGGCGGCGGGGGAGAGTGATGCGGCGGATCATCGGGCACACCTGGAGCAGCACATCAGTGGCGTGGTGGATCATTTGGCGCAGGATTACTCCTGGGCTGAGGTGATGCACCATGTGGCGATCGGTGCGGAGCTGCAAAGCGTGGCTCCCCGTCTGGGCGCAGCGCGGCAGGGAGCGATTCGGGTGTCGGAATCAGACTTGGCGCGATTGGCGGAGCGGCTCTCCATGCTTTCACCGGATGCGTTGGTGCGTGAGCTGCACCTGCACTACTCGGGCAGCGAGGGGGTGGTGCCAGCGTTGCAGACGAATCTGGCTTTGGCACGGCGATTTGGCGATGAGCAAATTTGGGTTCCAGAAGGGGATTTTCAGCGTGAGCTGTTGGTGGATCTGATGACGGGACGGCCACTGGCGGACACCTTCCGAGAGGAGGTGATGCAGTCGGCGCATGACATTGGAGCGAAGTACAAAACGGACCGCAAGCATGCGGAGCATGTGACGGGGCTGGCGCAGCAATTGTTCCGCGAGCTGCAGCATCTTCATGGCCTGGATCCGCGCTACGAGCTGCTGCTGCGGGTAGCGGCCACGCTGCATGAGGTGGGCATGTTCATCAGTCCGCGCGAGCATCACAAGCACAGCCTCTACATCCTGATGAACACCGAGATCTTCGGGTTGAGTTCGGCTGAACGGACTCTGGTGGCGCTGTTGGCGCGTTATCATCGGCGTTACAATCCGGAATCGAAGCACCCTCACTTTGCCGATCTATCCCGTGCGGAGCGCATGGTGATGTTTAAGTTGGCCGCACTGCTGCGGGTGGCGGACGCGCTGGATCGCAGTCACAGCCAGCGCATCCAATGCATCCAGCTGCGTCTGGAGCCCGGGATGCTTTACATTCTCACACCGGGGGTGGATGACACCACGGTGGAACAACTCGCCATCAATTCGAAGTGCGATCTCTTCCGCGAGATCTACGGTTATGAAATCCTCCTCACGCAACCTTAAACCGTCCGAATCCCCCGCGCAGAGCGACGTCCGGGAAGAACACTTCATCAACCGGGAGTTGAGCTGGCTGGCCTTCAACGAGCGCGTGCTGGAGGAGGCGGAGCGCCGGGAACTGCCGCTGCTGGAGCGGGCCAAATTTCTCGCCATCACCGCGTCCAATCTGGATGAGTTTTTCATGGTGCGCGTCGGGGCGCTGCAGCTGCTGCGGGAGCAACGCCGCCGCGTGCGTGATGCTGCCGGGATGAGCCCCACTCAGCAATGGGATGCCATTCAGCAGCGAGTCAGCGGCTTCATTGAGCGTCAGTATCGACTGTTGGACGAAGAGCTGCTGCCAGGGCTGCGCGAGCATGGCATCCGCCGCTTGGCACCCGCTGAGCTGACGCCTGCGCAGCGCACCCATTTGCAGGAGTACTTTTTGCAGCAAATCTACCCCGTGCTGTCTCCGATCGCGGTGGACGATGAATCGGTCGATCGCCTGATGCTGCCCGCGCTGCAAATCGTCCTGCTCGGAGCCATCGAGTCGGCCGATGAATCGGGTGCGGTGATTCGGCGGCATGTTGTCATCACGCTGCCGACCAATCTCCCGCGTCACATCGTGGTGCCAGATGCGGAGGGGGGGCAGTATCTCTACGTGAACCTGGAAGACGTGGTCTCCCTGTTCATGCACCAGTTTTTCCCGTCGGAGACGGTGGTGGGGTTGGCGCGTTTTCGGTTGAGTCGAAACAGTGACATCGCGGTGGATGACGAGAGCGCCTTTGATTTGGCGACGGAGATGGAGGAGGTGTTGGAGGCACGCCAGCGCAGTTCCACCATTCGGGTGGAGATCGAGCGTGGTGCGCCGCGGCCGTTGTTGGCGAAGCTGCGGCAGTGGTCGGGGGCACGTGGTGCGCAGGTGTTTGAGGTGCCGGGTGAGCTGGATCTCAAAGCCTACTTTGCCATCAGTGGGTTGTCGGGTTTTGAGGAACTCACGGTGGAGAGCTGGGATTCGGATCCGCATCCGGCGGGCAAGCCGGGCGAGAGCATCTTTGAGGTGCTGCGGCGGGGGGATGTGCTGCTGAATCATCCGTACGATTCGTTCGAGCCTGTGCTGCAACTGGTGGAGGAAGCGGCGGCGGATCCTGGGGTGATGGCGCTGAAGATGATCCTCTATAGGACCGCCAAAAACAGTCGCATCATTTCCGCACTGATCCGCGCGGCGGAAGCCGGAAAACACGTGACGGTGCTGGTGGAGCTGAAAGCGCGTTTCGATGAGGCGCGGAACCTGGAGCGTGCGGAGGATCTGTTGCGGGCAGGGGCGCAGATCATCTACGGGGTGAGGGGGCTGAAGACGCACGCGAAAATCTGCATGGTGGTGCGGCGCGAGGCTGGGCGGGTGATGCGCTACATGCACTTTGGCACGGGGAACTACAATGAGGCCACGGCCAAGCTCTACACGGACATCAGCTATCTAACTTGTCGGGCGGATTACGGAGCCGATGCCAGCGCGTTTTTCAACACGGTGACAGGGCGCTCCCGGTTCGTGCATTTTGGACGGATCTCGATGGCACCCTTCGGGCTGCGCGAGCGCCTGCTGGGCATGATCCGCAGTGAGACGGAGCGCGCACGGCAGGGCGAGGAGGCGGAGATCCAGCTGAAGATGAACTCTTTGGAAGATCGCGAGACCATCGAAGCTCTTTACGAAGCGTCTGCGGCGGGGGTTCAAATCCGCCTCAACATTCGAGGCATCTGCTGCCTGCGGCCGGGTGTGAAAGGTCTGAGCGAGACCATTGAGGTCATCAGCATCATCGATCGCTATCTGGAGCACGCGCGGATTTATGCCTTCAAACAAGGCGGCAACCGGCAGGTCTTCATTTCGAGTGCGGACATGATGAATCGCAACCTTTCCCGAAGGGTGGAGCTGCTGGTGCCGATCGAAGAAGCCCGGGCCAAGAAGCGGTTGCTTTCGATTTTGGAAAACGGCTTCAAAGACAACCAAAGAGCGCGCAAAATGGGGTCGGATGGGGTGTATCAACCCGTGCGAGTGAAAGGCGGCCGCGTCTATCGCTCGCAGGAGCAGTCCGCGCGAGCGGCCAGTCGCCGTGCTCGGGAGTCGGTGGAGACGCCGGATGTGCTGGTGCCGCACACGCCGAAGCAAAAGGTGTGAGGCGGCTGTTTTACTTGCATTTGCAGCGGGTCACGCATCCTTTGCACGCCTCATGGCAGACGGCCAAGAAGTCATACTGGAAGCGCGGGAATTGACGCGCGAATTCAACGGCGTACGCGCGTTGGATCGCTTTTCATTTCAATTGAGGCGTGGCGAGATCCTCGGCTTGCTGGGGGCGAATGGGGCGGGGAAGACGACGGCGATGAACTGCCTGCTGGGATTGACGTTGCCGACGGGCGGAGGGCTTTTTGCGTTTGGGATGCCGCTGCAGCCGCATCGCATCGAGATCCTGAGGCGCACCAATTTTTCCTCCGCCTACACCGCACTGCCCGCAAACCTGAGGGTGTGGCAAAACTTGCTGGTTTTCGCCAAGATCTATCAGGTGCCGAAACCTCGGCAGCGGATCGCGGCTTTGCTGGAGCTGCTGGAGATCTCGCATTTGGAAAATCGGGTCACGGGAGAGCTGTCGGCAGGAGAGTCCACTCGGGTCAATCTCTGCAAGGCGCTGCTGAACGATCCCGAGCTGCTGATGCTGGATGAACCGACGGCGAGCTTGGATCCCGACATCGCGGACAAGGTGAGAAAGCTGGTGCTGCATGTGCGGCGGGAGAGCAACTGCGGCATCCTCTATACCTCTCACAACATGCGGGATATTGAGGAGGTTTGTGATCGGGTGATTTTTCTGCACAAAGGGCGCATCATCACGGAGGGCACGCCGACGGAGATCGTGGGACGGGCGGGCAGTGAGTCGCTGGAAGATGTCTTCATCAAGATCGCCCGGGATGGAGAGGTGGTGGATGAACCGCCATCCGACGAGAAGGAGGTGAAGGCATGAATTTCCATGTGATCTGGGCCTTGGTCCTGCGCTACTTGTTTCTCTACACGCGCACGCCGCTGCGGCTGGTGGAGTTGATTTTTTGGCCCGTGGTGGAGCTGCTGATTTGGGGTTATCTGATGCTGTTCATCCAGAGCAACACGTCGGGAGAATTTCCCCGCATCATCACCTACCTGCTGGGGGCGATGATTCTGTGGGATGTGATTTTCCGGGCGCAGCAGGGAGTGGCGATTTCATTTCTGGAAGATGTGTGGACGCGGAATCTGCTGAACATCTTTGTGGCTCCGGTGCGCACGCGGGAGTATCTGGCGGCGACGTTTGCGGTGGGCGGCATCCGGATCGGCATCACGGTGACGGTGCTAGCGCTGGTGTCGGTGCTGCTGTATGCGTTCAACATTTTCAGTCTGGG
>JAGRPD010000662.1 GCA_020439875.1 Verrucomicrobiales bacterium | reverse complement strand
GGTGATCGTGCACGGTGCCGAGGGGCGGGTGGATGCGTTGAATTTGGAGGATGGGAGGGCGCTGTGGCAGCGGGATTTGGCGGCGGATTTTGAATCGCCCTCGGGTTTTTTTGGTCGGGCTTGCTCGCCTTTGATCGTGGGGGAGCGGGTGATTTTGACGCCAGGAGGGCAGGCGCAGGGACGTCCGGTGGGGGTGGTGGCGCTGGAGGCAGGCACTGGGGCGACGCTGTGGCAGGGGGTGGAGGATGAGGCGGGTTACGCCTCGCCGGTGGCGCTGCCGGGCGGTGAGATTTTATGCTGGATGCGAAATGGGCTGTGGCGGGTGGCGCTCGAAGATGGGGCGGTGCGGGCGAGCCGGGATCTGCGGTCGGCGATGGATGCGAGTGTGAATGCGGCGCAGCCGGTGCTGTGGGGGGATGATCGAGTGCTGGTGACGGCGGCCTACGGGGTGGGGCTGCACGCGTTGCAGTTGAAGACGCTGATCGAGGATTGGGAGGAGGAGGGGCTGATGGATTGCCACTACAGCACGCCGGTGCGGAAGGGGGATTTGCTGTTTGGCTTTCACGGTCGTCAAGAGACGGGGCAGGTGCTGCGGTGCGTGAATTTGCCGACGCGGCAAGTGGTGTGGGAATCGGAAAGGGTGCCGGGGGGGACGGTGCTGGTGGCGGGTGAGGATGTGGTGGTGGTGACGGAGCAGGGGGAGCTTTGGGTGGTGCCGGTGGCGGCGGAGAGCTTTACGCCGCGGTTGCGTGTGCAAATTCTGAGGTCAGGGCATCGCAGCTATCCAGCCTATGCGGATGGGGTGCTGTATGCGCGGGATGATCGCCGAGTGGTGGCGGTGAGGCTGCGTTGAAGGTCGGAGGTTCAGGTGCCTCGGGTGTTGCCGAAGAGATCGATGTGCAGGCGTGGGCAGAGGCGGTAGCCGTGCTCGAGGCAGGCGGCGATGAGGAGGGGGTATCGCTGGCGGAGGGTGGTGGGGTCGGTGCCTTCGGGCATGAGTAGGATGCGCTCGGGGGGGATGGGGAGGCGGATGGCGGTGACGACGGTTTTTATCTCTTCGAGGTCTGCGGGGGTGGCGACGACAAATTTCAGCTGGTAGTCGCTGAATTGACACCATTGGCGGAGGATATCGGGCTGAAGTCGGGTCTTTTCATGCCGCTCCACCCAGGCGACTCCGGCTGTCTCGATGCTGGGGGTGGAGTTGGCGAGCTTGGGGCTGAGGGAGGCGAGATCGCAGGGGAAGTCTGCTGGCGGTAGGGTGCCTGCGGTTTCGAGAGTGAGATGGAGGCCTTGATCTTTGAGGGCCTGCATGAGATCGGGCAGGGCGGGGGCGATGAGAGGCTCCCCTCCGGTGATGACGGCGTGGTGGGCTCCACTTTCGCTGGCGGCGTGAGCCAGGGCCATGACGTCCCAGTCGGTTCCCTCGGGATGCCAGGATGCGTAAGGCGTATCGCACCAGCGGCAGCGCAGGTTGCAGCCTGAGAGCCGGATAAAAAAAGAGGGGGTTCCGGAGAGGATGCCTTCTCCCTGGATGGAATGGAATGTCTCGGCGATGCGCATGGGGCGGGGGCACTGTAGCGGAAAGGAAAGCGAAGGTGGAAAAAAATTCCACTGGCCAGAGGGGATTTGGGCATTAAGGTGCGCGCCCGTTTTTTCACTTTCACCACTCTTTTTTGATCATCATGCCGGAGTCTGCTACCCCGACGCTGCGCCTGGGGCTTCCGAAAGGAAGCTTGCAGGAGCCGACGCTGGAGCTGTTTGAGAGAGCGGGGTTTAACTTGGTGGTTTCGTCTCGTTCGTATCGGCCCACGGTGGATGACGAGGAGTTGGAGCTGCGGTTGCTGCGGGCGCAGGAGATTGGGCGCTATGTGGATCATGGGTTTTTGGATTGCGGGATCACGGGTCGGGATTGGATTGCGGAAAATGGCGCGCAGGTGGAGGTGATCACGGATCTGCGATACAGCCGGGCGACCTCCCGCCCGACGCGATGGGTGCTGGTGGTGCCGGAGGATTCGGAGATCCAGTCGGTGAAGGATTTGCAGGGAAAACGCATCGCCACGGAGGCGATCGGGCTGACCAAGGCCTATCTGGAAAAACACGGTGTGGAGGCGGAGGTGGAGTTTAGCTGGGGGGCCACGGAGGTGAAGGTGCCGGAGCTGGTGGATGCGATTGTGGACATCACGGAGACGGGCTCTTCCCTGCGGGCCAACAAGCTGCGCATCGTGGACACGCTGATGGAGAGCTATCCCCAGCTGGTGGCCAGTCCGGAGGCGGCGGCGGATCCCTGGAAGCGCCAAAAAATGGAGACGCTGGCGTTGCTGCTGCGCGCGGCTTTGGAAGCGCGCGACAAGGTGGGCTTGAAGATGAATTTGCCCGCTGCTCAATTGCAAACTGTTTTGGCAGAGCTGCCCTCCATGCGGCAGCCGACGGTAGCCCACCTGGCCAATCCCGAGTGGGTGGCGGTGGAAACCGTGATCGATGAGTCGGTCGTGCGCCGCATCATCCCTCAGCTCAAAGCCGCCGGTGCGGAAGGCATCGTGGAATATCCTCTCAACAAGGTCGTGCCCTGACCGGTACGACCATCAACACCAACCCTACCCCTACGACCATGGGATCTCTCAAAAAGCGGAGAAAAACCAAGATCAACAATCACAAGCGTCGCAAGCGCATGCGTGCGAACCGCCACAAGAAGCGTTTGCGCTACAAGAGCTAAACGCTAGCCTCCGGGCATGGATCGAAGACGCACCTGCTGTCAAAAGCCGCTGGCTGGGACGGGAGGTGCTCTTTTGTCGTGGTGGGCGGGGGAGAACGTCATGGGATCGCCTCCGAAGCCGTGCGGTGAAGAGCTGCGGGCTCGTGGTCATTGCCAGCGACTGAGGCTGTGCTGGCTCGGTACTCTCATGCTGATGACTGCGGCTGCCGCCGGAGCGGTGGCTGCGCCCGCGTCTAGCCTGCCCGCAGCGGACTTGGGGCTGGGGCAGGTGAGCCGGGCTGAGGCGGATCAGGCTCTGGCTCAATCGGCCAAGCAACGAGCTGAGGCGATGGCGAGGTACAGCGCCGTGCTGAAGGCGCAGGCGGACAATGATCCGCGCGAGGCTTTGCGGCATTACCGCGAGCTTTTTAAAGCGGACGCGTCGCGGTCCGATCTGGCCCAGGAGGCGGCGGCGCTGGCGGAG